>NZ_JBNNJZ010000739.1:0-3477 GCF_050270335.1 Streptomyces sp. NPDC059900 | reverse complement strand
GCCTGCCGGTCATGGTGTGGATCCACGGCGGCGGCTACGCCTTCGGCGCCGGATCCGCCCCCGGCTACGAGGGATCGGCCTTCGCCCGGGACGGCGTGGTGTACGTATCGATCAACTACCGGCTGAACGTCGAGGGCTTCCTGCCCGTCGCCGACCGCCCCGCCAACCTGGGCCTGCGCGACCAGGTGGCCGCACTGACCTGGGTGCGCGAGAACATCGCCGCATTCGGCGGAAACCCCGGCAACGTCACCGTCTTCGGCCAGTCCGCCGGGGCGGTGAGCGTCATGAACCTGCTCGCGATGCCCTCCGCCCGAGGGCTCTTCTGCCGCGCCATCGCCCAGAGCGGCGTCAGCATGACGGATGTGTCCCGCACGCAGGCCCACGAAGCCACCGACCGGCTGGCCCGGCTCCTGGGCGTGCCCGCCACAGTCGAAGGGTTCGCCGGCGCGGATCCTGCCGCGACACAGGAGGCAGTGCTGCAACTGGCGCTGGAATACAACGAACCACAGCGCTGGGGCGCGCAGTCGTTCCTCGTCAGCCCCTTCCGCACGGTGATCGACGAGGAAACCCTCCCGCAGGACGTCCTCACCGCCCTGGCCGGGGGAGCCTCCGCGGACGTCGAGGTGCTCGCCGGAACCACCCGCGACGAGACCATCAGCTTCCTGGCCCAGCGCGGCCAACTCGACCGCCTCCACGAGGGCTTCGAGGAATCGGCACTGAAGGCCTTCGGACTCACCCGCGACGATCTCGCCGTCTACGGCCAGGCCTCACGCCCCGGTGCGTCCCTGCACGAACTCGTACAGGCCGCCTGGACCGACTGGGCCATCCGCATCCCTACCCTGCGCCTGCTGGAAGCCCACCAAGGCCCGCACTGGGCGTACGAATTCACCTGGCAGAGCCCGGTGCTGCCGCCGGGCAGCGGTGCGGCCCACACGCTCGAGGTGCCCTTCGTCCACGACAACCTGGCCGCCGTCCCCGCCGAGAGCGGCCTGCTCGGCGAGGAACCGCCGCACCACCTGGCCACCCTCATGCACCAGGCCTGGACTGAGTTCGCCCACGGACGCGGCCCGGGCTGGCACGGCTACGACACCACGCGCCGCGTGACGATGCGCTTCGACGTCGACAGCGGGCCCGTCGACGACCTGGCGGGCGCCGAGCGGCAACTGTGGCAGGGCATCCGATGAGCACCTCCGTCCCGGCCCCCGCCGCACTGATCACCGGCACCGGCGGCACCGCGCACCCTGCGCCCGCCGCCGTGCCCGTCGACCTCTCCGCATGCGCCACCGCGCCCGCCCCGGGCGAGCGCTGACGACACACGAAAGGGGCATCATGTTTCTCACCCAGCCCTTGCACCGCATGCTCCAGCAGACGCCCGACGCCCCGCTCACCGTCTACCAGGACCGCACTCGCACCGCGCGCGCATCAGCGCACCGTATTTCCTGTCTTGCGGGCGCACTCAAGGCCCTGCATGCCGCACCGGGCGACCGGATCGCGATCCTCGCGCACAACTCCGACCGCTACCACGAAACCCTGCTGGCCACCTGGTGGGCGGGCGCCGCCGTCGTCCCGGTGAACATCCGCTGGAGCGCACAGGAGATCAGCTTCTCGCTGCACGACTGCGACGCACGCATCCTGTTCGTCGACGACACCTTCGCCGGCCTGGTCGCCGCACTGGACAAGGCGCCGGTCACCGTCGTGCACTGCGGCGAGGGCCCCACCCCGCCCGGCATGCTCGCCTACGAGGACCTCATCGAGGCCACCTCACCCGCCGACGACGCGTGCCGTGGGGGAGAGGAACTGGCGGGCGTCTTCTACACCGGCGGCACCTCCGGCACGCCCAAGGGCGTCATGCTCACCCACACCAACATGATGCTGTCCGCCATGGGCAGCCAGGTCACCGGCCGGCTCGCCACCCCCGGAGGACGCCTGCTGCACTCGGCGCCGATGTTCCACCTGGCCGACCTCGCCATGTGGGTCACGCAGAACCTCGTCGGCGGATGCCACGTCATCCTGCCCGGATTCGAGGCGGGCGCCGTCCTGAGGGCGATCCAGACGCACCGCCCCACCTCCGCGCTGCTGGTACCCACCATGATCCAGGCGCTCGTCGACCACCCCGGCCTGGGCGAACACGACCTGTCCAGCATGCGCTCCATCGTCTACGGGGCCTCCCCCATCCCCGAACCCGTCCTGAAACGCGCCATGGACGCCTTCCCCGATGTCGCCTTCAGCCAGGCCTACGGCATGACCGAAGCCGCCCCCATGGCCACCCTGCTCACCGGCGAGGACCACCGAGCAGGCCGACGGCTGCGCTCGGCGGGCCGGGCTGCCGCGCACTGCGAAGTGAAGATCGTCGACCCCGGCGGGAACGAGGTACCGCGCGGCACCGTCGGCGAGATCGCCCTGCGGGGCGGCCACATCATGCGCGGCTACTGGGGGAGACCCGAAGAAACCACCGGGGCCCTGCGCGAGGGCTGGCTGCACACCGGCGACGGCGCCTACATGGACGACGACGGCTACCTCTTCGTCGTCGACCGCCTCAAGGACATGATCATCACCGGGGGCGAGAACGTCTACTCCGCCGAAGTGGAGAACGCCATCGCCCAGCACCCGGCCGTCGCGGCCTGCGCCGTGATCGGCCTGCCCGACGAGGAGTGGGGAGAACGCGTCCACGCCGTCCTCGTCCTGCGCGAGGGCCATACCGTCACCGCGGACGAGATCCGCCGGCACACCAAGTCCCTCATCGCCGGCTACAAGGCCCCCCGCAGCGTCGAGTTCACCGACGCCCTGCCGCTCTCCCCGGCCGGAAAGATCCTCAAGCGCGAACTGCGCGCCCCGCACTGGAGCCACAGCGACCGCTCGGTCCACTGACCCCGCGCACCGCACTTCCGCACACCGCACCTTCCGCACACCACCTGGACGGAACAGCACATGACTGCAACGGCACGTGTCACCGGCGTGGGAATGATCCCCTTCACCACCCCCAGCAAGAGCGAGACCTACGACGTCATGGCCGAGCGCGCCGCACGCGCGGCCCTCGCCGATGCAGGGCTCGACTACCGCCACATCCAACAGGCCTACGCCGGCTACGTGTACGGCGATTCGACGGCCGGACAGCGCGCGCTCTACCCCCTGGGCGAGAGCGGCATCCCCATCGTCAACGTCAACAACAACTGCGCCACCGGGTCGACGGCGCTCTTCCTGGCCCGCCAGGCCGTGGCGAGCGGCGCCGCGGACTGCGTGCTCGCCCTGGGCTTCGAACAGATGCGGCCCGGCGCCCTGGCCACCGTATGGCCCGACCGCCCCCAGCCGCTGGCCCGCTTCGAGGACACCGCCACCGCGGTGCAGGGCCCCAGCACCGCACCGGCGGCAGCCCGGCTGTTCGGCGGTGCCGGCGCCGCCTACGCCGAACGGCACGGACTGGCCCCCGACACCTTCGCCCGTATCGCGGTCAAGGCCCGCGCCCATGCCGCACACAAC
>NZ_JBNNJZ010000738.1:0-3524 GCF_050270335.1 Streptomyces sp. NPDC059900 | reverse complement strand
GTCCGTGAGGGAGAAGTGCACCGTGTAGTCGCGGGTCTGCTCGCGCTGCGAGAACTCATGCCGCGCAGTGGAGCTGATCCGGCCGTCCTTCGAGGCGAAGCCCAGGGAAGTGCCCACCTCCTCCGGCACGATGTAGCTGACGCCGTGCTTGCCCCGGGTGTAGCCCCAGGCGGGCAGGGTGAGGCCGCCCGAGAGCTCGGCCTCGGAGTCCTTCAGGCCGGCTTCGGCGGAGTTCCAGAAGGTGTCGCCGACCGGGACGCGCAGGCCCTCGCCGCGCGGAATCTGGAGCGCTCCGCCCGCGCCCGGCGCGGTACTGGGCCAGGACAGGTTCTGGTCGGCATCGGAGCGCACCGTCATGCGCAGCCTGCCGTGCTCGCTTCCCGCCGTGACGGTGAGCTTCTTGCCGGGGTACGACCAGCGGGCCGTGCCGCCGTGCACGGTCACCTTGCCCGGCTTGCCGAGCTGCTGTCCCGCCGCGCCGGACACCGGGAGCGAGGCCCCGTCGCCGGTGCGGCCCGTGACGCGCAGCGACCCGGTGTCCACGCGGGCGACACCACCCCGCACGGTGAAGTCGACCGCGCTGCCGTGCACTTGGGGTGGTTCGCTCGCCGTGCCGCCGTCGGCCGACGGCTCGGCCATGGCCAGATATCCGGCCGACGCCGTCGTGACGGTCAGTACGACAGCCGCGGCGATGCCGTACGTACGGATGCGGCGCCGGCGCGTCGCGCCCGCGACGTCGCCGTGCCGTGCCTTGTGTGTCTGACTGCTGTTGCTCTGCACGTGATTCACGGGGGAGAGCTTCGGGGTTGCGCGTAAGAAGTTTTTAAGAGGCACTGAATTCGGGCAGGGCGAGGGCCGAATGTGCCGGTCTCCCCTCCGCGGCGGGCGCGGACGGCATGGCGCTGAGGTTGCGCAGCATGGTGTTGCGCTGCTCCAGGGCCCGGGCGGTCGTCGGGAAGAGCGCGGCGTCGCCCTTGCCGACCTGATCCTGGTTCACGGTCACGAAGGCACGGGTGTCGTGTTCGTAGGCGGCGAAGCCCGCGACATGGTCCCGGTCGGCCACCGAACCGGCGAGCATGTACGCGCCGACGAGCGCGAGGCTTGAGCCCTGCCCGGTGAGGAACGAGGGCGCGTACGCGGCGTCACCCACCAGCGCGACCCTGCCGCTCGACCAGCAGGGCATACGGATCTGGCTGACCCCGTCGAAGAACAGGTCGTCGGCGTCGCGCAGGGCGGCCAGCATGCCCGGCACCTCCCAGCCCGCGTCGGCGAAGACGGCGGCGACCAGGTCCCGTTGGGCGCCGGGGTTCCTGAACGCGTCGTACGGCGGTTGCGGCCGGGCGAAGTTGAGGAAGGCGTGTACGTGGTCGCTGTTCCCCACGGCGTAGAGGGCCGCGGCCCTGCCGGGGGTGTTCCACATCAAGAGCTCGTCGGAGAGCCCGAACGTGTTGCGCATGGTGAATCCGGCGAAGCAGTAGCCGAGGTACCGGTGGAACTGCTCCTCGGGGCCGAAGAGGAACTCGCGGGTACGTGAGTGCATGCCGTCCGCGCCGAAGACCATGTCGAACGTACGCCTGCCGCCCCCGTGGAAGGTGACGTCGACGCCTTGGCCGGACGACTGGTCGAGGGCGGCGATGGAGTCGTCGAACAGGAACTCCACGTCGTCACGGACGGCCGAGTGGAGCGCGTCGGTCAGGTCTCCGCGCCGCACCTCGATGTCCCGCCCCGCGACTCCGCCGGTCACGGCGTGCGGGTTGATCGAGGCGACCTCGCTGCCGTCCGCGTCGAGGAAGGTCAGCCTGCGCAGATCGATGTGCGCCTCCCGCAGCCGCGGCAGGATGCCCATCCGCCGGACGACCTCAAGTGCGGTGCCGCGTATGTCGATGGGGTAGCCGCCGCCGCGCAGGGCGTTCGCCTTCTCGACCACCGTGACCGCGAACCCGTGGCGGTTCAGCCAGTACGCGAGGGCCGGTCCCGCGATGCTGGCCCCGGATACCAGGGCCGTGCGCCTCGGACTTCCGCTGATGTTCCTCAACAGGCCTGTGGTGGTCATTCCTTGACTCCTTTGCTCATGGTGCGGGCGACAAGCAGGGCCAGTGCGGTGACGACACCCGCCACGACGAAACCGGTGACGAAGGCCGATTCAGCCGGTATGTCCGACCCGGCGGGGGTGGCGGCGGTGAGGAGCGCACCACTGGCCTGCGAACCCACCGCGAAGCCGAGCACGCGGGTCACCAGGACGAGGCTGGTGGCGATGCCGGTGTCGCTCTGGTCGACGGAGGTGGCGGTGCTCGTGACCATCGCCGTGACGCACAGGCCGTTGGCGAGGGCGATCAGCATCTTGCCGACGACGAGGTGCCAGATCTCGGTGTGTATCGCTGCCAGGGAGATCAGGCCGACGACCATGATGACGATCCCGGCGGTGACCACGGCACGCGAGCCGTAACGCCGCGCCCCGATCCCGCCGATCGGCCCGGCGAGCGAAGCGGCCACGGCGCCCGGCAGCAGGAAGAAGCCGATCTCGGTGGCGCTGGCCCCGAATCCGTACGCGTCGGCGGGCACATCGAACAGTTGCGGGACGAGATAGACCGGCACCGAGGTGCCGACGCAGATCACGAACGTCAGCACACATGACTTCCACACCGCGGGCCGTGCCAGCATGCGCAGGTCGACCATCGGTGAGGCCGCGCGGCGCTCGACGGCCGTCCATCCGGTCACGAAGGCGGCGAGGACCACGACGAGGGCGCCCAGTACGAGGGGCTGTGCGGCGAGTTCGGGCGCGAGGGCCAGTACGAGCATGAGCGTGACCAGCGTCCCGCTCAGCAGGACGAGGCCGGCCCAGTCGATCCCGGCGTCGTCCGACCGGTCCGGCGCGTCGTGCGGCATCAGCCTGTTCACCAGGATGGTTGCCCCGATGACCGCGATGGTCGGCAGCGCGAACATCCAGTGCCGGGACAGGCCTTCGGCCACCGGCCCGGCCGACAGTGTGCCCGCCATCCCGCCCCCGACGAACAGCCCGCTGACTGTGCCGATGGCCACCTTCGACTCGCCGGCGGGGAGGTACTTGCGCACCAGGATGAACGACAGGGGCAGCGCGCCCACCATCGCTCCCTGCAGTACCTGACCGAGCAGCAGTACGGGCAGGTTCGGCGCCAGGGCGGACACCAGGCCGCCGGTCGCGACCACCGCCATCAGCCGTATCAGGACCCGCTTTCCGCCGTAGCGGTCGCCGAACTTGCCCGCGACCGGGGTGATGAGCGCGCCGGTGATGAGGAGAACGATGCTGAGTAACGCCCCTTCGGCCGGACTCATGTCCAACTCGCGTTGCAGGAGCGGGAGTGTCGGTGTCACCACCGACTCCAGGGCGCCGGTGGCAAGTGCCAGCAGGCCGAGGGCCCGGACGGCGCCCTTCGGGATGCGGACCGGCGGAGTCAGGGTTGCGGTCATGGACGTCCTTCCGTCATTGCCCGGCCCGGGCCGGGCGGATGAGTCGGGCGATTCACCGGACCAGTATTACACTACAC
>NZ_JBNNJZ010000737.1:0-3529 GCF_050270335.1 Streptomyces sp. NPDC059900 | reverse complement strand
GTCATGGTGATGCGCCCTTTCTCCATGCCTATCCGCTGCCCGGCGCGACTGGCGCGCACGGAGTGCGGATCAGGTCCTGATCCCCCCGGATATGGATGGAGTGCTACCGGCGGTCTGCCGGCCCGAGCGCCACCGGTGACATGGGTGGCGTCACCGAGTGGTCGTGAAGATTTATCACGCTGGCAATAGTGATCGGCCGGGGCGCGTGTGGCCCATGCCACGAGAAGAACCGGACAAAAGTCCCTCGCCGGACCAAACGGGGGCGCTGGAGTGACACGATCGTTATCCGGATTTGAGCGTCCGCTGAGCGAACGAGAGGTAAAGGCTGCCCCATACAACGACTTCGCCGCGGGCCGGTGTGACTTCTAATCCATCAGGGTGGCGACCAGCGTCTCCTGGAGACCGCCGAGCCAGAGGTAGGCCATCACCATCGGCTTGCGCGGGTCGGCGTCGGGCAACTGGAAGAGCAGGTCGGTGTCGTCCTCGTCGGTCACTTCGAGGCGGGCGCCGATCGCGAGGCGCAGGTCGTTGAGCGCGCCGAGCCAGTGCTGCGACTCGTCGGCGGACAGCTTCAGGACGGCGCCGCCCTCGCCCTTGGACGCCGTGGCGTCGAGGCAGCGGATCACCACCAGGGCGTCGTCGCGCTTCTTGGCCCGCAGGTCGTTCTCCGTGAAGCGCCTGAACTCTGCGGAGTACGCGCGCAGTTCGTCGGCATCGACGGCGCCCTCCTCACTGCCGGGGCCGCCGTACGCGTCCGGGAGCAGCCGCTTGAGGACCGGGTCGGCGGGCGGCTCGCTCGGGCCCTCCGCGAACAACTCGGCGAGCGGGTCGTCGGAGGCGTCCTCGGCCGGGCCGGGGCCGATCAGCTCCAGGAGCTGCACGGCGAGGGAGCGGATGATCGAGATCTCGACCTCGTCGAGCGCGACGGCGGCACCGCCGCCGGGAATGGCTTCGAATTGTCCTGGCATCAGATGCGTCGCTACTTCCGGTCCTGCTGGAGGGTGGCCCAAAGGCCGTATCCGTGCATGGCCTGTACGTCGCGCTCCATCTCCTCGCGGGAGCCGGTGGAGACGACGGCACGGCCCTTGTGATGCACGTCCATCATCAGCTTGGTGGCCTTCTCCTTCGAGTACCCGAAGTAGGACTGGAACACATACGCCACGTAACTCATCAAATTGACCGGGTCGTTGTGGACGAGCGTGATCCATGGGACATCCGGCTCCGGAACGGCGAAGGTCTCTTCGGCCGATTCGGGGCGGGTGATCTCTGCGGGAGCCGTACTCACTTGTCCCATGCTGCCACCCGCAGGGGGGCCTCGCACAAATGGGCTCAGGAAATCGTCAGAGTGACGAGATGCGGGGTAGCATCCTTCGTATGAACACAGCGGACCTTGGGCTGCCGGTGGATGTTCCGTCGACAGCGCTCTTCACGGACCATTACGAGCTCACGATGCTGCAGGCCGCGCTGAAGGCCGGCACCGCCGACCGGCGCTCCGTCTTCGAGGTCTTCACGCGCAGACTGCCCGAGGGACGCCGCTATGGAGTGGTGGCCGGAACGGGCCGGGTCCTGGACGCCGTGGAGAACTTCCGCTTCGACGCCGACGTCATCGGATTCCTGCGCGAGCGGCGAGTCGTCGACGAGGCGACCCTGGAGTGGCTGGCGTCGTACCGCTTCAGCGGGGACATCTGGGGCTACCCCGAGGGCGAGGTCTACTTCCCCGGCTCGCCCATTCTGCGCGTCGAGGGCTCCTTCGCGGAGTGCGTGCTCCTGGAGACGGTGATCCTCTCCATCCTCAACCACGACTCGGCCATCGCGGCCGCCGCCTCCCGGATGGCATCGGCCGCCGGGGACCGCCCGCTGATCGAGATGGGCGCCCGGCGCACGCACGAGCTCGCGGCCGTCGCCGCCTCCCGCGCCGCGTACGTCGGCGGTTTCACCACCACGTCCGACCTGGCGGCCGGCTTCCGCTACGACATCCCCACCGTCGGCACGTCGGCCCACGCCTTCACCCTTCTGCACGACAACGAACGCGACGCCTTCCAGGCCCAGGTCGACTCCCTGGGCCCCGGCACCACGCTGCTCGTCGACACGTACGACGTGACCGCGGCCGTCCGTACGGCCGTCGAGGTCGCCGGGCCCGAGCTCGGGGCGGTGCGCATCGACTCCGGTGACCTGCTCCTGGTCGCGCACCGGGTGCGCGACCAGCTGGACGAGCTCGGCGCCACGAAGACGAAGATCGTCGTCACCTCCGACCTCGACGAATACGCCATCGCCTCGCTCGCCGCGGCGCCCGTGGACGCGTACGGCGTGGGCACCCAGCTCGTCACCGGGTCCGGGCACCCGACGTGCTCGATGGTCTACAAGCTCGTGGCCCGCGCCCACTCGGCGGACCCGAAGGCCCCTCTGGAGCCGGTGGCCAAGAAGTCGCTCGGCGCCAAGTCGTCGGTGGGCGGCCGCAAGTGGTCCGCCCGGCGGCCGGACGAGCACGGGACCGCCGAGGCCGAGGTGATCGGCACGGGAGCGGTCCCGGCGGAGCTCGCCGACCACCAGCTGCTCGTCGAGCTGATCAAGGGCGGCGAGGTGCTTGCGCGCGAGCCTCTCGACACCGTGCGCGACCGGCACGCCGCGGCCCGGGCGCGGCTGCCCCTCTCGGCCACGCAGCTGTCGAAGGGCGAGGCCGTCATTCCGACGGAGTACGTCTGAGCACGTCTGAGCACCACATTCGACGCATACGTCTGACGAATGCCTCAGATTGTGCGCCGGAGCGGAGAGAGGGCGTTCGAACGCCCTCTCCCGCAATGCGTTCGAAGTCTCTACGCTCGGTTCATCCGGCCGAGCCCCCGCCGGGTGCGAGCCCTGCCCGACCGAAGGACAGCCGATGCGCCGCGCTCTGATCGTCGTCGATGTGCAGAACGACTTCTGCGAGGGCGGCAGCCTCGCGGTCGCGGGAGGCGCCGACGTGGCCGCCGCGATCACTGATCTGATCGGGCAGGCTCCCGCGGGCTACCGCCACGTGGTGGCCACCCGTGATCACCACATCGACCCCGGTGACCACTTCTCGGACCACCCGGACTACGTCGACTCCTGGCCGCCGCACTGCGTGGCGGGCACGGAGGGCGTCGGCTTCCACCCGAACTTCGCGCCGGTCGTCGCGTCCGGGGCGATCGACGCGGTGTTCGACAAGGGGGCGCACTCGGCGGCCTACAGCGGCTTCGAGGGGTCCGACGAGAACGGCGTCCTGCTGGCGGACTGGCTGCGGGACCGGAAGATCACCGAGGTGGACGTGGTGGGCATCGCCACGGACCACTGCGTGCGCGCCACGGCGCTCGACGCGGTGCGCGAGGGCTTCGGCACGACGGTCCTCCTCGACCTGACCGCGGGCGTCTCCAAGGAGACGACGGAACGGGCCCTGGAAGAGCTCCGCACGGCAGGGGCGGACCTGACGGGCAAACCGGTGGTCTAGCGCACGCCCACGAGGGGCCCGCAGGGGCCCCGTCAGGGGCACGGGGAACCGCGCAAGGGGCCCGCA
>NZ_JBNNJZ010000736.1:0-3529 GCF_050270335.1 Streptomyces sp. NPDC059900 | reverse complement strand
GCTTGTCGGAGTTGCCGACTTACTTGAAGGCAGTGCGTGCCTTCTCCGGGCTGATGCCGCCTCACCTTCGGAAGCAACATCATTGAGACTGGCGCCGACTCCTACCGGCTTGCACGGACGCGTGCTCAACAGGCCGATGGCTAAAAGTCCTTGGTCCATCCGGCTGCCGGAGCCCCGGACCACACCGCAAGTTCTCCACCCGGCATCGCCACAAAGCGCCAGTCTCCCGGGCCCGTCACCTGCCAGGCTTCAAATGCAGGATCGGCCTGGCAGCTGAGCTCCGTCCCATTGTCGAAGGCCAGTTGAAGCGTCCCCCTCTTGAAGGCGACAGCCGATACGACGTGGGCACCGAACAGTGCCAGAGCAGCCGCCACGTCCTGCCGATCCGGGTCCAACATCTGATCCCGACGTTCTCCGGCAGATGGCTCCTGCGACAGCCGACAGGGGCCCTCCAGGACAACCTCCGCACCCGCTTCGAGGAGAAGCGACAGCTGATAGTCGACGGTGATCCTGGTGACGCCCAGACCCCGAAGACCCAAGATCCACCGATCATCGTGCTCGACAAAGGCAGATTCGTTCACCCCCGCACGATGCCTTGCGGCAGGCCGATCGCGCCAGCTGGTGCCGTGACCGGATAGGTTCACCGAGGTCTCGTGGCCTGCGGGCGCGTGAGTCCGGCTGCTCCCGAGTTTCGGCTGGTCGCAGGGCGGAATGACCTCGATTGCATGGCTGTAATCAACTTGCTGACCGCCTTGGTGGGCAGGCAGGGTCTGGATCATGCTTGAACTACGCACCTTGGAACCAGACGACTGGCCCCTTTGGCGGGAGTTGCGACTGGCCGCGCTTGCTGAGGCGCCCTATGCGTTCGGATCGACGCTGGCCCAGTGGCAGGGCCCCGGCGACCGGGAGGAACGCTGGCGTGCCCGTCTCTCGATCCCTGGGGCGCACGATCTCGTCGCACTCCTCGACGGCCTTCCGGTGGGCATGGCCAGCGGAGTGCCGGGCGAGGGAGCGGAGGACGTGGAGTTGATCTCTATGTGGGTCAGCCCCACAGCCCGGGGCAAGGGAGTGGGTGACCATCTGATCCAGGCAGTCGAGCGGCGGTCGGCGGAGCGCGGTGCCACGGCGCTGCGGTTGTCCGTCAGACCGGACAACCGCAAGGCGACCGCGCTCTATGAGCGGCACGGTTTCACGGACACGGGCGAGCCCGGCGAGCTTCTGCCCGATGGCGTGGGCAGGGAGCGGGTCATGGCGAAGAGTCTGGCCGTGGTCTGATCTCCACATCCGGGCACGGCCGGATTCCCCACGTGCTCAGGCTGCGGCGGTGAGGTGTGTCCGCCCCAGCGGATGCCCTTCTCACTGCGGATGCGAGCGCGTTCCTTGCGTTCGGCAGCCAGGGCTTCGCGGTGGCGGGCGTTGGTGTTGCGCCAGCGGAGGTAGGCGTGCAGGACCCGGGTCTGGACGGTGTGGTTGGGGTGGTGGGAGTTGGCGATGGTGAACTGCCTCAGCGGTCCGAAGTGCGCCTCGATGGGGTTGGCCCAGGAGGCGTAGGTCGGAGTGAAGCACAGTTCGACCTTGTGCTTCTTTGCCCAGCGTCGGATCATCTCGCCCTTGTGGGCGGACAGGTTTTCCATGATCACGTAGATCGGTGTGCCGTCGGGCCGGGCAGCGCGGATCGACTTCAGCGCGGTCAGCGTGTTCGCAGCGCCTTCCTTGCGCCGGTTGACGCCCCACAGGGTGTCGTCGCCGACCGAGTAGCAGCCGTGGAAGTAGCACACCCCGTAGGTGCGGTGGTAGGTCGCGGGGTGCCGCTCGGGGCGTCCCTGCTCGGCCCAGGTCGACCCGGCGGTGGGCCGGATGCCGAGCGGGCCGAACTCATCGAAGGCGAAGACGCGGTCCGGGAAGTGCTCCATCAGGTGCTCGATGCGGTCGAGCTTGGCATCGCGCTCGGGGTCGGGGGACTCCCGACTCAGTTCGCTGAGACAGACCCTTCTCGAACTCGGTTGCTCTCCGACAGGCCCGTGAAGAAACTTCGGTCCGTGACCAAAACCGCGCGTGACCTTGCTCTGGAGCACTTCGCATGGATTGACGGCCATGCCGATGTGTGGGCGATCTTCCGAGACGCCGAGACCCTGAACGCAGTCGTCAAGGCGCTCGTCGAGCCGTTCCGCGAAGCCGGAATCACCGCGGTCTGCGGCGTCGAGTCGCGGGGTTTCCTGCTCGGTGCCGCCGCTGCGGTGGAACTGGGAGTCGGCTTCGTGCCAGTTCGCAAGGGTGACGGTCTGTTTCCCGGCGAGAAGGTCGAGTGCCGGGCGGCGCCGGATTACCGGCAGCAGCGCCATCAGCTTCGGCTTCAGCGATCTGCGCTGACGCGGGGCGACAGGGTGCTGCTGGTTGACGACTGGATCGAGACGGGAAGCCAGGCGGCCGCGGTCAGAGACATGGTCGCGGAGTGCGGCAGCAGCTGGGCGGGTTGCAGCGTCGTCGTTGATCAGCTCAGTGAGGAGCCGAGAGTGGCGGTCGGGCCGGTTCAGGCGTTACTGGCCTTCACTGACCTTCCGCTGTATCGGGCAGGCAAGTAGACCGGTCGAAGCCAGACGGCAGCCTTGCCCCGGCGGGCATCGTCCGGGCGAACTCCGCGTACGGCGGCCCGTTCGCCAACGGGCCAAGTCCGAGCTGGAGCTCACCGCCAAGGCCGGGAACAGGCCCCCAGATGCCAGGAGCTTTCGTTATCCGACCACGCCGACCGGTTGCGGAACGATCCTGCGCTGTCGTCACACCGGCAGATGACGCGCAGGTCTGCCTCGCGCAGCCGGGCCCCGGCCGGGCGATCCAGCCCGCCCTCCGCTGTTCCGCGATACTGCGCCGCGTCGGCCACGGCCTCCAGGGCAGGCCCAGTCTGCCGGCCCGGGACACATCGCCGGCCAGGTTCCCCGGTTCGGCTGTGAGCCGGGGAGCTGCCAAAAGTTCCGCAGCCCCCAGACGGGGAAACAAGCAGCTCAAGCGGGCTTTCTTCCTCTCCGCGTTCGCCGCCCTGGGCGACCCGGCCTCGCGGGCTAACTACGACAAGAAGATCGCCCAGGGCCAACACCACACCCAGGCCCTGCTCTGCCTCGCCAGACGCCGAGCCGACGTCCGCTTCGCGATGTTCAGGGACGGCACCTTCTGCGAACCGCAGCCGTCGGCCCCCATCACCTGAGCTGCGGGTCTGCGAGGAGGACGACCCGGTCGGCCTCAACGTCGAAGCCGAGCACCGGATGACCGTACTCGCCCTCCGGGTCCATCAGCACCGGCTTGCCCAGTCGGCGCCCGATTTCCCGAAAGAAGCCGCAGAGCACATCCAGCCGGTCCTGGCCCTGCAACTCCCGCAGGTCGACGTCGAAGTCGACTTCGTCGTCGGCATGGAACCTGAAGATCGCCAACACATCATCCGCCGGCCAGACCCGCAGGTCCGGGCACTCGGCATCCGCCGGACGGGACAGCACGACGTCCGCACGGGGCACCGGAAGCACCGCCTCCCCCTCGGAGT
>NZ_JBNNJZ010000735.1:0-3548 GCF_050270335.1 Streptomyces sp. NPDC059900 | reverse complement strand
GAAACAAAAATAAACGACTGACCAGACGGCCAAACACCGGTGGAGGCACGCCCCCAAGGCCACCTGGCCCAAGGAAGGCACAGCCTCGATCACAGTGCCGACGTCCGGCCGCACCACTGCCGAACCCGGCACCCTCCCCATCAGCATCGGCCGCGCACAGACGAAGGCGGCCAAGGCAGTCGGTCCCACGAGGGCACAGGTCCAAGTGCTCAACCAGACGACCGCCAAGGCGCTCGGCGTCGAAGGGGTGGTCCTGGCGGTACGCCCGGTCAAGGGCTCCGAGGGAACGGTAGATGTCCGAGTGGACTACTCCGGCTTCCAGCACGCCTACGGCGGCGACTGGGCCTCACGCCTGACGCTGCGGCAGCTGCCCGGCTGCGCGCTGACTGCCTCGGGCAAGCAGGGCTGTGAGGCCGGACAGATACTCAAGACCGTCAACGACACCAAAAACAGCACCCTCTCTGCGCCCGTCGAACTTCCCGCCGCGGACACGGCACCGGAAAACGCCTCCCCGGTGGCCAAGGCGCCGGCCCGGGTACACTCGAGCAGCGGCCTGGCTGCAAGCCAGGGCACCGTACTCCTGGCCGCCACTGCCGGCGCATCCGGCGCATCGGGCGACTTCAAGGCCAGCTCGCTGGCTCCCTCGGCCTCCTGGTCCGCCGGCGGCTCTAACGGCGGATTCTCCTGGTCCTACGACATCGACACCCCCGAGGTGCCGGGCGGGACCGAGCCGGAACTGGCTCTGGGCTACAACTCGCAGTCGGTGGACGGGCGGACCGCTGCCACAAACAACCAGGCGAACTGGGTCGGCGACGGTTGGAGCATGGAGCCTGGCTACATCGAGCGCCGCTACGTCAGCTGCGCGGATGACGCCAAGGACGGCAACGGCACCGACAAGAGCGGCGACCAGTGCTGGAAGAAGGACAACGCTGTCCTGAACCTGGGCGGCCAGAGCAACGTCCTGGTCAAGGACGACAAGGTAAAGGACGACAAGTCAGCCGAGTGGCACCTGGAAAGCGACGACGGCACCAAGGCCGTCAAGCTCGACAGCAAGGAACGTGGCAACGGCGACGACGACGGCGAGTACTGGCGGATCACCACTCCGGACGGCACCCGCTACTACTTCGGCTACAACCGTCTGCCCGGCTGGAGCGAGGGCAAGGCACAGACGAACTCCACTTGGACCGCGCCGGTGTTCGGCAACCACAAGGACGAGCCCTGCCACGCGGACGCCTACAAGGACTCCTGGTGCCAGCAGGCCTGGCGGTGGAATCTCGACTATGTCGTGGACCCGCACGGTGACGCGATGGCCTACTACTGGAACACCGAGACCAACTACTACGGCCGCAACGTCAATCCCACCTCCGGGTCCTCCACTGCCACCGTGTACGACCGGGGCGGCTACCTGGACCGCATCGAGTACGGTCTGCGTTCCAGCAGCATGTACAGCCAGAAGGCCGCGGGCAAGGTCGACTTCACCGTCTCCGAGCGCTGCCTGAGCGACTGCGGCACCTTCGACAAGGAGCACGCGAAGAACTGGCCCGATGTGCCCTTCGACCGCTACTGCAAGGCCGGCGACGAGTGCAAGGACCGTTACTCGCCCTCGTTCTGGACTCGCAAGCGCCTGACGAAGATCTCCACCTCGCTCCTGACCGGTGGCGCCTACAAGCCAGTGGACTCCTGGACACTGGCCCACCAGTTCCCGGCAACCGGCGACGGCACCGATCCGGCCCTGTGGCTGTCCTCCATCACCCGCACCGGCCACACCGGCACCGGCGATGTGACCCTGCCGGCCGTCACCTTCAAGGGACAGCAGCTGGCCAACCGCGTCGAGGGCGCCACCACCGGCGGCAAGCCGGACCCGGTGCCGCCCATGGTGCGCTACCGCGTCTACGGCATCGACACCGAGTCCGGCGGCACCATCGGCGTCACCTATTCCGAACGGGACTGCAAGGCCGGCGACGTCCCCTCCCCCTCATCGAACAAGCGCCGCTGCTACCCGGTGAAGTGGTCACCGCCCGACGCCCCGGCCGCGGACTACGAGCCCTACCTCGACTGGTTCCACACCTACGTGGCCACCCAGGTCCTGGAAGCCGACAACACCGGCGGCGCACCCATCAAGGAGACCGACTACTCCTACCTGGACGGCATGGCCTGGGCCAAGGAGGACGACGAGTTCACCAAGGCCAAGCACCTCACCTACGGCGACCGCAAGGGCTATGGCCGCGTCCAGGTCCGCACCGGAGCTCCCGCCTCGGACAAGCAGACCCTGAAGGAGTACCGCTACTTCCGCGGCATCGACGGCGCCAAGGTCAGCGACCACGAAGGCGTCGAGATCACCGACCATCAGGCGTTCGCCGGCATGACCCGCGAAGAGGCCACCTACAACGGGGACGGCGGCAAGCTGGAGACCACCACCAGCTACGAGCCCTGGCACGGCGCGGCCACCGCCACCCAAGCGCGCAGCGGCCTGTCGGCCCTGACGGCGTACGCCACCGGCAGCAAGAGCGAGAAGACCCGCACCGCCGTCGGGGACGCCTGGCGCTCCACCAAGAGCGAGCGCACCTTCGACGAGTTCGGACTCCCCCTCTCCCAGTCCGATCTCGGCGATATGACCAAGGGCGGCGACGAGCAGTGCACCACCACCAGTTACGCCCGTAACGCCGAAAAGAACATCCTCACCCTGGTCAAGGAAGTCAAGAAGACAGCCGTGGCCTGCGACAAGACCCCATCGCTGCCCGCTGACCTGATCTCCACCGAACGGCACTACTACGACGAGGCCACCAGCCTGGACGCCACACCCACCCAAGGCGATGTGACACGCCTGGACGAGCAGAACGACAAGGGCACCGGCTACCTGACCACCGCCAGCCACAGCTACGACCAGCACGGCCGCGAACTGACCGAAACGGACGCGGACGGCGTCACCACCAGCACCACCGAGTACACGCCCAAGACGATCGAGGCGCCGAAATCGGCGACCGAGACCAACGCCCTGGGCCACAAGACGACCACCGAGTACGACCCGGCCCGCGGCGTGGCCACCGCCACCATCGACGCCAACACCAAACGCACCGACGCGACGTACGACGGCCTGGGCCGCACGTTGAAGGTCTGGAGCCCCGGCTGGGCCAAGACCGACCACGCCAGCCAGCCCTCGGCCGAGTACAGCTACACCATCTCCAAGACCGCCGCGAACGCGGTCGCCACCAAAACCCTGCAGCACGATGGCTCGTACGCCACCAGCTACCAGCTCTACGACGGACTGCTGCGCGACCGCGAGACCCAGGCCCCGGCCATCGGCACCAAGAACCGAGTCATCACCGAGACGCTGTACGACAGCCGCGGCTTCACCTGGAAGTCCTACGCTGCCTACTACGCCGACGGCGTCCCCTCCGGCACCCTGGCCAAGGGAGCAGACAACAAGGTCCCCTCGATGACCGAGAACCTCTACGACGGCATGGGCCGGGTCACCGACGCCATCTCACGCACCTTCGGCGACGAGAAGTGGCGCACCAAGACGGTGTATGCGGGAGACCGGACCACTG
>NZ_JBNNJZ010000734.1:0-3549 GCF_050270335.1 Streptomyces sp. NPDC059900 | reverse complement strand
CGCTGCTCTACTTCAACAAGTACCGCAACGCCAAGCCCGGCGACCCCCTCTACGACAAGGCCCGCACCGGCACCAACGCCAAGGCGGGCGACGGCTACTTCGACATCCTCAAGGCCGACGTGAAGGCCGGCAAGCTGCCGCAGGTCTCCTACATCGCCGCGCCCGAGGCGTTCTGCGAGCACCCCAACTGGCCCGTCAACTTCGGCGCCTGGTACATCGCCCAGGTCCTTGACGCCCTCACCTCCAACCCCGAGGTGTGGAGCAAGACGGCGCTGTTCATCACGTACGACGAGAACGACGGCTACTTCGACCACGTCGTCCCGCCGTACGTGCCCAAGGACGCCGACCAGGGCCTGTCCACCGTCGACACGAAGCTCGACTACTTCCCCGGCGACGCCAAGTACGCCGCCGGACACTACGGCCTGGGCCAGCGCGTCCCGATGGTCGTCGTCTCGCCGTGGAGCACCGGCGGCTACGTGAACTCCGAGGTCTTCGACCACACGTCGATCATCCGGTTCATGGAGAAGCGCTTCGGCGTGCGGGAGCCCAACATCTCGCCGTGGCGGCGCGCCATCTGCGGCGACCTGACCTCCGCCTTCGACTTCGGCGGCAAGGACATGGACCCCGACGAGATGCCGGACACGTCCGCCTACGCGCCGCCGGACAAGGAGCGCCACCCCGACTACGTGCCCAAGGCGCCCGCGAAGGGGACCCTGCCCAAGCAGGAGTCCGGCTCCCGGCCCGCGCGCCCGCTGCCGTACGCCCCGCTGGTGGACGGCAAGGCGGCGCCCGCCGACGGCAAGTTCACCCTCACCTTCAGCGGCGGTGACGCGGCGGGCGCCTGCTTCCACGTCCGCCCGGGCAACCGCACGGACGGCCCCTGGACGTACACCACGGAGGCGGGCAAGCAGCTCTCCGACACCTGGAACACGAAGTACTCGAAGGACGTGTACGACCTGTCGGTGTTCGGCCCGAACGGCTTCCTGCGCGTCTTCAAGGGACCCGGCAAGACCGCGGGACCGGAGGTCACCGCCCGCCACGACAAGACCTCGGGCAACCTCAAGCTGACCCTGACGAACACCGGTGGCACTGACGTCGACCTCAGCGTGTCCAACGCCTACGGCGGCGGCGCCCAGACGTTCAAGGTGAAGGCGGGCGGCACCGTCCAGCACACCGTCGACCTGCGCGCCACCAAGCGCTGGTACGACGTGACGGTGAAGTCCGACGCCGACGGCACCTTCCTGCGGCGCTTCGCCGGGCACGTGGAGAACGGCCTGGCCGGGGTCAGCGACCCCGCGATCGCCACCGCCTGACCGCCTGACCGCGTGACGCGGCCGTCGCCGGAAATTCAGCTCCGGCGGCGGCCCTCACGCGCTTAGCATGCGGAGGCATGAACCTCCCCCATCGCACCAGCGCGGACGGCGTCCCCGACAAGCCGGCTCTCGACGGGCTCGAAGAGAAATGGTCGCGGCGATGGGACGAGTCGGGCGTATACGCCTTCGACCGATCGAAGACACGTGACGAGGTCTTCTCCGTCGACACCCCGCCGCCCACGGTCAGCGGCTCCCTGCACGTCGGCCACGTCTTCTCGTACACGCACACCGACGCCGTCGCGCGCTATCAGCGCATGCGCGGCAAGGCCGTCTTCTACCCGATGGGCTGGGACGACAACGGCCTGCCGACCGAACGCCGGGTCCAGATCCACTTCGGCGTGCGGTGCGACCCCGCGCTGCCCTACGACCCGTCGTTCGCGCCGCCGGAATCGGGAACGGGCCAGATCCCCGTCTCCAGGCGGAACTTCATCGAGCTGTGCGAGCGCCTCACCGTCGAGGACGAGAAGGCGTTCGAGGCACTGTGGAGGACGCTGGGCCTCTCCGTCGACTGGTCGCACACGTACCGCACGATCGGCACGGAGGCACGCGCCACCGCGCAGCTCGCCTTCCTCAACAACCTGGCGCGCGGCGAGGCGTACATCGCCGAGGCGCCCACGCTGTGGGACATCACCTACCGCACCGCCGTCGCGCAGGCCGAACTGGAGGACAGGGAGCGGCCCGGCGCCTACCACCGGCTCACCTTCCACGGCCCGGAAGGGCGGCCCGTCGAGATCGACACGACCAGGCCCGAACTGCTCCCGGCCTGCGTCGCCCTGGTCGTCCACCCCGACGACGAGCGCCACGGGGACCTGGTCGGCGCGACGATCCGCACCCCGCTCTTCGGCGTCGAGGTGCCCGTGGTGGCCCACCGTGCCGCGGTCCCGGACAAGGGCACGGGGGTCGCGATGATCTGCACGTTCGGCGACACGGCCGACGTCACCTGGTGGCGCGAGCTGCGCCTGGCCACGCGCCCGGTGATCGGCTGGGACGGCCGCTTCCTGGCGCAGCCGCCGAGCGGGATCGAGACGCCGGATGCCGTCGCGGCGTACGCGAAGCTGGCGGGTGCCACGGCGCACACCGCGCGGGAGCGTGTCGTGGAGCTGCTGCGGGCCAGCGGTGAACTGCGGGGCGAGCCGCGGCCCGTCACGCACGCCGTGAAGTTCTACGAGAAGGGCGAGCGGCCCCTGGAGATCGTCACCACCCGGCAGTGGTACCTGCGCAACGGCGGCCGCGACGAGCGGCTGCGGGACGAACTGATGGCGCGCGGCGGCGAGCTGGCCTGGCATCCGCCGCACATGCGGGTGCGCTACGAGAACTGGGTCGGCGGTCTCAACGGCGACTGGCTGGTCAGCCGCCAGCGCTTCTTCGGCGTGCCGATCCCGGTCTGGTACCCGCTGGACGGCCACGGCGAGCCGGACTACGGCCGGCCGATCGTGCCGGACGCGTCCGCCCTGCCCGTCGACCCGAGCGCGGAGGCACCGCCCGGCTACGAGGACGACCGGCGCGGGGTGCCGCACGGCTTCACGGGCGACCCGGACGTCATGGACACCTGGGCCACCTCTTCGCTCACTCCGCAGATCGCGGGCGGCTGGCGCCGGGACCCGGACCTGTTCGCGCGGGTTTTCCCGATGGACGTCCGGCCGCAGGCCCACGAGATCATCCGTACCTGGCTGTTCTCGACGGTGGTGCGCGCGCACGCCGAGCAGGGCGAGCTGCCGTGGCGCCATGCCGCGATCTCCGGGTGGATCCTCGATCCCCATCGCAAGAAGATGTCGAAGACCAAGGCGAACGTGGTCACGCCGGGGGACCTGCTTGAGCGGCACGGCTCGGACGCGGTCCGATACTGGGCGGCGAGCGGACGGCCCGGCACGGACACGGCGTTCGACGTCGGCCAGATGAAGGTCGGCCGCCGCCTGGCCATGAAGGTCCTGAACGTCGGCAAGTTCGTGCTGGGACTCGCGGGGGCCGCCGGTCCCGCGAGCCCGGCCGCGGTCACCGAGCCGCTCGACCGGGCGGTCCTCGCCGAACTCGCCGCGACCGTCGAGGAGGCGACGGCGGCCTTCGACGACTTCGACTACGCGCGGGCTCTCGAACGCACGGAGCGGTTCTTCTGGCGCTTCTGCGACGACTACGTGGAGCTGGTCAAGGCGCGGGCGTACGGCGACCAGGGCGAGGG
>NZ_JBNNJZ010000733.1:0-3554 GCF_050270335.1 Streptomyces sp. NPDC059900 | reverse complement strand
ATCAGCAACACTCAAGATCCATCACGCCTGCCTGACCGCCGTCGTCGGCGACGTGCCGGCCGAGCAGTTCACCGAGAAGGCGCTGCGCCGCAATCTGGAGAACCTGGACTGGCTCTCCGAGACCGCCCGCGCGCATCAGGCGGTGATCGCCGCACTGGCCTCGGCCACCAGTCCCCTGCCCCTGCGCCTGGCCACGGTGTTCCACGACGACGACGGCGTACGGTCCATGCTGCAAGCCGAGGCCGAGCGTTTCCGGGCCTCGCTCGAGCGCCTGCGCGATCGCGTCGAATGGGGCGTGAAGGTCTATGTGGAGGCTCCCTCGGCCGGTCAGGACGGCGCAGTCAGCGCCGCGTCCGGCTCGGGCAGCGGACTGCGCGACCGTCTCTCGTCCGACTCGCTCGCCTCGGGCTCCGGCCGCGACTACCTGCGGCGGCTGCGGACCGAACGGGCGGGCCGGGATGACGCCTGGCGCCGGGCGGAGGGCTTCGCGCAGGAGCTGCACGACGCGTTGGCGCAGCACGCCGACGACACGCGCCTCCACCCTCCGCAGAGTTCCGAGCTGAGCAGTTCCCCGGGCCGCAATGTGCTCAACGCGGCCTACCTGGTGAGCCGCTCGGTGTCGGGGACCTTCGTGGAACTGGTCAACGGCCAGGCGGACCGGGCGCCCGGCCTGCGTGTGGAGCTGACCGGCCCCTGGGCCGCCTACTCCTTCTCCACGCCGCCCCAAGAACGCTCCGAGGCGCAGACCGCGGCAGGGGGCGGGCGATGACCGTCGTCGAACGGCGGGAGATCGCACTGGTCGATCTGCTCGATCGTCTGCTCGCCGGCGGTGTCGTCCTCGTGGGGGACCTCACTCTGCGCATCGCGGACGTGGACCTCGTGCGGATCGACCTCAATGCCCTGATCAGCTCCGTGAACGAGAACGTACCCTCCCCGTGGGAAGACCTGCCGTGAGCACACCCGACGAAGCCAGCCGTCCGGCCGACGCCTCGGCGTCCGGCGAGAACGCCCCTTGTGATGCCTGTGGCGCGGCCCCTTCCGGCACCCCGGCAGAGCGGCGGTCCGGACACGTCAAGATCGATCCCGACACCGTGGAACGCGATTTGATGAAGCTCGTGCTGACCATCGTGGAGCTGCTGCGGCAGTTGATGGAACGTCAGGCCGTACGCCGCTTCGACACGGGGGATCTGTCGGAGGACCAGGAGGAGCGGATCGGTCTCACCTTGATGCTGCTGGAGGACCGGATGGCCGAACTGCGCGAGCGCTATGACCTCGGCCCCGAGGACCTCAACATCGACCTGGGACCGCTCGGACCGCTGCTGCCGCGCTGACGGCGGCAGGGCACGTGAGCGAAGTACTTTTCGGGGATCCGGGGAGCCCGGATCCCCGAAGGCACGTCGTGGCGCGGTACGGCGTCAACGCGGCAGTTCCACGTCGGAGTTCAGGCCGTGCACGCTTCCCGGGACAGCAGAAGAACCCTCCCCGGTCGGCTCCTCGGCAAGAGTCCACCTGCGTCCCGCGAGGTAGACGCTGACCACCCCGAAAATGATCACGGCCAGCAGCACAGGAGCGGAACTGGACGCAGCCAGATCGGCCAGATGGGTTCGCATGATCTGCGTGTACCCAGAAATGGGTCCGTGAGCGGAGTCAGACAGTCCGGACAGTCCTTGGTTATTGCGAGGGCGCGGGCGGGCCGAAAAGCTTCTGGAGAACGGCCAAATCCCTGCCGTAGGACCGCAGTTTCGGGGCACATGGGACAGCAAAGGCCTCGACTGTCAGAGGCTCCTGATGCGCAAGGAGATGACGGTGCTGCTTCCCACGCCTGCCGAACTTCGACGGGCATTGGCGCGATACGCCGACGCTGCCATCGATGACGAGCGTCATTCGACGCCCGAGAATGCCCGTGCACGAGAGGACCACGCTTACACGCTCTGCATCATGACGGGCACCACCAATATCTTCGAGGCGATGCGTGCCGCGGACGCCATAGTGGAAGGCACCGCCACCGGCCTGCCGGCCGTCACGTCACGTGTCGGCCCGGCGCTCTCGCCCGCGCAGCAGCAGGACGACGTCACCGAGGCCGCCTGACCGCGGCAGGGCGGCAACCAGGCCGTGCCTCCCGCATGTCCAGGGCCTGTCCGGCGGATCATTGCCCGCAGCAGGTGAGCCCTGGCAGTGATCCACCGGACGCGACCGGGAAGGGGGCGTCAGACCATGGAGAACTTGGCGACGTACTCGTCGAAGGGCTCGATGCCGACTTCCGCACGGAGGTCGTCCCTCCGCTCGGGGTCTTCACAGGGCCACGGAACCGGCGCCCCATCCTTCACGTCGGCGATCTGAGTTCCGTACACCTGCTTGCGGCCCTCATTGACCAGCGTGCGGTCGCGCATAAAGGCCAGCTCGCGCGGGCTGGCCGAGCCTGCCGACACCGCCTGCTGCATCAACTGGAGGGCGCGACGCTGAACGTCGAGCTGCCGGTCGGCGTGCTGAGCGATCAGCCATGCCGCGCGTGCGGCCTCCTCGCCGACCAGTTCCGCCGTCGGCCAGCCGTACTCCTCCATGATCTCGCCCAGCCGGTCACCGTGCCGAGCGGTCAGCCGCCGCCACGCCAGCTGCTCGGCGGGATCATCGCTGTTCGCACGGACAGCGGACTTGTGATCGGCCGCAGCCACGTCCGTGAGTTCCACCGCCAGCGCGGCAACGTCGTGCGCCACTCTCAACTCCCAGGCCAGATCAATACTTTGGGTCCGACCGCAAGCCTAGAGGTACAAAACGGACGTAAAGATCATTCCGGAGGACGGTGACAGACGCCTCGCCGCACCGGGATAATGGATCTACCCCCGGAGCCAGAGCCGGATCGCTGCGACAGTCACGGCGCCCTGGAATACGCAGACACGCTTGTCGAACCTCGTGGCCACGGCCCGGCAGTACTTGAGGGCGTTGATCGTGCGCTCGACTTCGTTTCTGCGCTTGTAGATCGTTTTGTCGAAGCCGGCGGGCCGTCATCGAGCGCTTGAGAGCTCGGCATCCGAAGTTGACGACAGTGCGTCAGCTGGCGGACGTCGTGGGGGGCAGCCCTCGCACGATCGAACGTGACGCGGCTCGGCTGCGCCAAGCGGGGATTCCACTCGAAGTGGTCACGGGTCTGCGTGGTGGATATCGGATCAGCGCGCGGAGTCACGATCTGCATGTACCCCTGCCGCCGGGTGAGGTGTCTGCCCTGCTCGCCGCGCTGGTGGCGGTGGGACCGTTCAGCTCGGCCAGCGCGCAGAGCGCCTTCTCCACGCTCACCGCAGCCCTGGCACCGTCGCCCGAACGCCAACAAACGCCGCCACCGTTGTGACGGCGTTCATGCCTACGGTGGGTTTCATGAACGACATCGCAGCCGAACTCGACGCCTACCTCACCCGCTACGCCAACACCCTCTCCTCGTACGACTCTCAGGCCGCGGCCGATCTGTGGGGAAGCCCCGGCATGATCCTCAACGACCAGCAAGGTGCGGGAGTCCTGGAGTCGCGCGAGGCCATGGCCAGCGGACTGGAGCAGTCCTACCC
>NZ_JBNNJZ010000732.1:2194-3568 GCF_050270335.1 Streptomyces sp. NPDC059900 | reverse complement strand
GTGTAGAGGACTCCGAGGGTGACGACGGCGCCGGCGATGAGGCCGAACCAGAGGGCGCCGGGCAGGGTGGTGCCGGCGCTGTCCAGGCGTTGGTGGCGGGCGTCGTCGGCGGCTGCTACCTGGTCCAGCAGTGGCTGGTAGGCCTGGGCCTGGAGTTCGTTGGCCGGGGTGTGGTGGGCGATGTCGCTGCGGATGCGGGCCAGCAGGTCGGCGCCGGTGGTGTCGATGGGGGTGTCGTCCTTGAGGGCGGGCCATTCGGTGGTGACGGCGTGCCGGGCGTAGGCGTCGATGTGGTCTTTGACCTGGGTGCGGAAGGCGGCCGGGTAGACGTCCAGACGCTGGTCGACTTCGTAGAGGGCCTGGGCTTCGCGCTGGACGGTGTCCTCGGCGGCGCCGCGGGCCTCCCAGACGCCGGCGATGGCCAGGCCGAGCACGATGGCGTAGACGACGCCGACCATCATGACCATGTATTCGAGCACGTCCGGGGTCTGGGAGGTGTCCTCGTCGGCGTCCACCCGGCGGTGGCGCATGACGGTGGCAGTGATGACAAGGACGCAGACCAGGATCGAGGCCAGGGTGTAGACGAGCCATTCCGGCACAGCACAACTCCAGGACGGATGAGCGGGCGAGGGAGCGGGGGAAAAGAGCGGTGTGGGGTGACCGGCGTGCCGGATGCAGGCCGGTCGTGGCGGTCAGCCGCGGCGGGAGCGGGGTCGCAGGGCGGCGGCGGCCAGGATGCCCGGCAGGGTGACGACGACCGTGGTCATGGTGGTCGGCATGCCGGCCGGTACCGGGCGCGAGGGACCGCCGGTGTAGTGCGGGCGGGGCACCCACCGGAAGGCCTTGGCCACCGCCCTCTTGGGCCGGTCTGCGACGGGGGCCGGGGCGGGGGCACTGGCAGGCGGCGGGCCGGTCAGCGGCGCGGACTGTGCCGGGGGTTTGGGCGCGGCGGCTGCGGTGTCCGTCCGCTGCACGAGCGGGGGCACCGGCGGCGGGGGCGTGGGCGGGACGGGTGGCATGGGAGCGGGCTTGGGCAGCGCCGAGGGCCGCGGCGGTGGCGGGGGTGTGGGCTGCGGCGGTGGCGGGGATGTGCGCTGCGGGGTGTGTGGCCGGGGCTGGGGATGGTGGTGACTGATGTCGACCCATGCGTCTGGGGCACACACCACCAGGCGCTCCCCCGCCGCGGTGTGGTCCATGGCGACGGCCGCGCCCCCGTGGTGCGGCAGCGGGCACAGCGCCGCGGCAGCTCCCAGACCGATTCCGATCCAGCCGCCCATCCGCAGTCCTCCTCGCCACGCCCTGACCTGATCTGCCCCGGTCGTCGAGGGAGCCGGGATGCCCGCGCCCCCACGCGCCCGCAAACCCAAAAAACAA
>NZ_JBNNJZ010000732.1:0-2184 GCF_050270335.1 Streptomyces sp. NPDC059900 | reverse complement strand
TAACGATCATGAGTCGGGGCGGTCACGGATGATGCCGCTCGAACGGGGGGCCGGCTGCGCAGTGCGCCGACGACGCGGACCAAGCGCCCACCGGTCCGTCCTGCGCGCCGCAGACCCGGGCGCGCCGGATGCATCGCTGACCTCGCAGGCCGTGTACGCCAGGAGCCCGCGGGAAGGGTGGCCCGGCACCGGCCGGTCGCCGACCTGGCAGGTGTGACGCCAGTTGTCCTAGTGATCGAAGACGTACCCGAACTGCGCGCCCTGCTCCAGCATGTCGGCGAGGCGCACGTGGCCGTGCCGACGTCGAGTTCCACGGCCGGGTCGTCGATCTGTGCGAAGCTCTGGGGCATTGGCAGATGCCGCTGCCTACGGCGCAGCTCGTGGCGGGGCGCGGTCGCTCCAGGTGTTGCGCAAACCTCATAACCCCAGCTGCGTCCAGCGCCGCATAACCCTGCGTCAGGACAGCGCCGGTCTCTCCCGGCCTTCCCGTAGAGACGGACCCGGTCCCCGCCGTCCGGTTTCCTGGCGCTGGGCGGGGCTGCGCTCTACTTCATGTGGCCTGCTCCGGCTCCCCCTGCCGCAGCTGCGCGAGCGGGGAGCAGCCTCGTGTACGAAACCCCGCTCCGTCGCCTCGGGGTCCACCCCCGCGCGCGCGGGGAGCAGCTCGTCGTGATCGCCTGGATCGGCTGGGCACCGGGTCCATCCCCGCGTGCGCGAGGAGCAGTCGGTGAGACCGCGCTCTGAAGGAGCTCGCCCCGGCGGGTGCGGTGAGGTCGTCATGATCGATGGCACCCTCAATCACTGCCCAGCGCTGCACCGGGAAGGCGAACGGCCCGAACTCCTCCGGCAAGCACCGCCGCCACGGCCTGCATGTCCTTGCCCTGACCGATCCTTGCCATGAGCGAAGTGCGGGGCCGGATGATCTGGATACCGTCCGACCCATCCGGCCACACCCACGACATCACCGCCACCCGCCGCGACCACCTCCTGGCCCACCTGCGTGCCGCCGGCCCTTGGCGCCCTGGCCACCCGGGGCTTTATCGGCCTGGACGACGACAGCGACGATCCCGCGGTCGCCACCGGCTACACGGCCTCCCGTGCCCGAAGGCTCACACCCGCCGAGGAGGCCAACCGGGTCCCGGCCGCCGGATGCGTCCCCGTCGAACGCAGCTGCGCCCATCTGAAGAACTGGCGAATCCTCACCAAGTTCCGTCCTACCCCCACCCAGGCCGCCCAAGTCCCGCTCGCTGTTCGTCCTGACGAACAGCGATGCCACCACCGGCAACTGTCCTCTGCCGCAGGCAACCCACGACCTGCACATACACCGCGCTACAGCATCACCGGACGAGGATCGGCTGAGTGAGGTTGACCGCATTGCCGTCCGGGTCGTCGATGTGGGCGACGCGCTGCCCCCAAGGCATGTCGTTGGGGCCGCTGCGAACTGAACCGCCCAACTCCTCCACCCGGCCGAGTGTCTCGTCGACGTCGTCGACCTCGATGCTCAACAGGATCCGCGGTGCCGCCTCGGTCCCCGGGTGCGCCTTGGCCACCACCCCGAGATCGGTGTCGCCGATGCGCAAGCCGAGGTAGAAGGCCGGGCCTTCCTCCGGTACCCGGAAGATCTCCTCGGCGCCGAACAACTGCGCATAGAAGCCGATGAGAGCGTCCTGGTCGGCTGTCAGGATCACTGGCTGGATGGTGGACATGGCACTCCTGTCGCGAACGGTGGTGTCGCTGGATGGACCGTTCGAGGACGCTGAAATCATCGGCCGGTCTTCAGGTAGTTCTCGAGCGCTCCGCCAGCCGACGAGTGGCTGTGGAGGTCTGAGCGGGCTCTGGTCCACTTCTTGTGGTCCGCGTACGCAGCGTGACTGTCGATCTTCTCGTGATGGTGGCTGAGTTCGCCCGAAAATCGCCCGGTACGTAGGCAGTGTGGTCGACAGTGCTGCGCCGTGAACGAAGTACGGCCGCAGCTCCAAGAGTTGCTTCTCTCCTCGGTGGAGGGCGTGTCTGTGGAGTCGGTCAAGGTGACCGACATGGTCGTGCAGGTCGAGGCCCTGAGCACTGCCACGCGGGCGGCATGCCCAGGTTGTGGGTGCTGGTCGGAGCGAATACATGGCTCCTACCTGCGATGTCCTCGTGATCTACCAGCAGCAGGAAAGCTCGTTGTGGTGGCGCTGAGGG
>NZ_JBNNJZ010000731.1:0-3568 GCF_050270335.1 Streptomyces sp. NPDC059900 | reverse complement strand
CCTCCAGCTGTCGCAGGGCCCTCCTGTCCGGGGCTGCGGCTACCCGATCCGGGGTGCCGGCTACCCGACGCGCTCGATCCGCGCTTTGCGGATCAGGAACTTCCCGGGCTCGCGCACTTCCTCGAACGCCTCGTCGTTGAGGAGTACGCAGCTGCCCGACGCCGAGGTGACCTCCACCGTGGTGGACTTGGCGTTGTCCAGGTTCGTCACCTTCAGCTGCGTACCGACGGGGAACTCGTTGCTGGACGCGGCGGGTGCTCCGCTCTCGCCGGACAGCGTGACGGTGGAGCCGGCGCAGACGACTTCGCCCTCCGCTCCGGGGGCTTCTCCCGCTCCCACGGCATCCGCACCTCCCCCGGCCTCCGCGCCCTCACCCCCCTCGCAGCCCGACGCCGCCTGCTTCCGCTTGATCTCCTCGATGACCGCTTCCCGGTTGGCGATCCGCGCCGCCGACTGCGCGTCGGGGTTCGCCCGCTGGCCCGCGACGAACTCCTCGTTGTTGGTCAGCGCGGTGGCCAGACCGTCACACGCCACCGAGGCCTGGCTCGTGCCGGTCATCACCACCGCGGTGCCCGCCACCAGCGCGGCGGCGCCGACCAGGAGAGCAACCTTCTTCTTGCGGCTGAGGGTCTTCTTGCGCGACACGTGCGACTCCTGTCCCCGGCGGTGCGACGCCGGCGCCGGATGGGTTTGCGTGTGCCGTCACGTACGCGCAGCAGTCCCTTTCGTCTCAACCGCCCCATCGACAACTGCGGAGCACCCTCAATGGCATGATCGACCTCGCGACGGGGCGCCCCATCACCTTCCTTCACCGGAAACCACGTCACGCAACACGAAGGGGCATCTATCTGAACATCACCTACCAAATCGGTTAAGTAATTGATACCTACAGCTTCGCGGGTGTTTTCACGAATAGACCGCACCATCAAGTCCGGCGCATGGCGTCAGCCACGGGTGATCCTGTGGGCTGCGGCGTGCGTGGTGGCCCTCGGTTTCCTCGTCGCACTGGAGATCGCCGCGCGCCGCTACGGCGGCATGCCGGGCCCGATCACCAACCAGGCGCGCGAGGTGCTCTTCCCGCCCAAACCGGGCCCGCTGTACGGCGGCCTGGCGCTGATGATGGTGGTGCTCACCTGGCGGCAGCGGTTCATCGCGGCGGGTGCCGCGATCGCCATTGACCTCGTCTTCGTGCTGGTGCGGTGGGCGATCGACGCGGACGTGCCCGAGGGCCAGTTCTTCGGCAACGGCGCGCTGTGGGTGATGCTGGGCTGCGCGGTCATCGCGATCACGCGCCGCACCGGCAAGGAACGGACCCTGCTCCTCAAGGGCGTCGGCCTGGGGCTGCTGCTCGTGGCAGGACGCAAAACCGGTGACACCTGGCTGCTCATCACGGCGAAGACCCGCCCGACCGTCCTCGACCCGTACGTGGCGATGGCCGATCACGCCCTGGGCAGCCCGTCCTGGCTGGCGGGCCGGATCCTCAGGGCCAGCGGCCCGGTCACCACCCACGTACTCGACCTGGTCTACGCCCAGCTCGCGGTGGCCGCGATCGCCGTCGCCCTGTACCAACTGCGCAACGTGGCGTCCGAGGGCCGCTTCCCGCGCCACCACCTGGTGCGCACATTCCTGGTGATCGGCCTCATCGGACCGGCCTTCTACATGATCTTCCCGGTGGTCGGGCCGATCTTCGCCTACGGCCCCGGCACCTCGGGCACCGGCGGCGTGGAGTGGGCGACGGCCAACCTGTGGCCGCACACGCCCCTGCCCGTCACCGCCCCGCACCCGGTGCCCTACGACGGACTCACCCCGCGCAACTGCATGCCCAGCCTGCACACGGCCTGGGCCACCGCGATCTTCATCCACTCCCGCAAGGGCCCGCGCCTTCTGCGGTACGCGGGCACGTTCTGGCTCGTCGCCACGCTCAGCGCGACGCTTGGCTTCGGCTACCACTACGGCGTGGACCTGCTCGCCGGCGTGGTGTTCACCCTCACCGTGGAGGCGGCGCTGCGCTCGCTGGACCGCGGCTGGAACCGGCAGAGCATTCAGCTGGTCGCCCACGGCTCGACGGTGTTCGCCGCGCTCCTGGTGTCGTACCGCTACATCCCGATGGACATGGCCAAGTACCCCGCGGTATTCGGCCCGCTGCTCATTCTGGCGACAGCCTCGGTGATCTACGGCTACGTGCGCACCACCAGACAATGGGACCCGAAGACCGCGCCGGCCCTGCAACCGGAACCACAACCCGAACCGGCCTGAGCCGTTACGCAGCCGCCATGAGCTTGTCACAGCCGGGCCGGAATGGCGGGCGCGCGACCGGCGGTTGCCGTGAGTATGACCATTGGAGTAGCGCTCTCACTTCAGGACCGGGTCGACGGCACGGTGCACCTCGCGCGGGAGGCCCACGAGGCCGGTCTGCGCTCCGCGTGGTTCGGCCAGACCTTCTCGTACGACTCCCCCACGCTCGCCGCGATCGTCGGCCGGGAGGTGCCGGGGCTGCACGTCGGCACCTCGGCGATCCCGGTGTTCGGCCGTCACCCCCTGCTCGTCTCCAGCCAGGCCCAGACGGCCCAGGCCGCGACCGGCGGCCGCTACCACCTGGGGCTCGCCCTCGGCACGAAGAAGCTGACCGAAGCGGCCTTCGGCATCCCCCACGAGCGTCCCGTCGGCCGTCTGCGCGAATTCCTCACCGCCATCCGCCAGTTGCTGGAGACGGGCGCCTCGGACTTCCACGGCGAGCTGCTCACCGCCACCACGCCCCTGCCCGCACGGGTGCCCGGCGCCGAGCCGCAGGTGCCGCTCCTGGTGGCCGCGATGGCTCCGCAGGCACTGCGCGTCTCGGGTGAACTCGCGGACGGCATCCTGCCGTTGCTGGCCGGCCCGCGCGCACTGGCCGAGCACATCGTGCCGGCCGTCACCGCCGCCGCCGAGGCTGCGGGCCGCCCCGCCCCGCGGATCGTGGCCTTCGTGCCCGGCGTCGTCACCGCCGACGCCGACAGGGTGCGGCAGACCGCGACCGAGGCCCTCGCGTTCTACGAGCAGTTCCCCTCCTACCAGCGCGTCATCGCCCTCTCGGGCGCCACCAGAGCCGCCGACCTGGCCGTCATCGGCGACGAGGAGACAGTGGCCGCCGAGGTACGCCGCTATCGGGAAGCCGGGGCGACGGAGGTGGTGTTCACCTCGACGGAACTCGCCGGCGACACGGACCGCCGCCGCACCTGGAAACTGCTCGGAGAGCTGGCAAACACGTGATGTGCGCCGGGCCGCCCTGCGAAGTCCCGCGGGAGGGATCGAGGGCGGCCAGGCAGTAGGGGCGGTGCTCAGCCGGCGGTGGTGGCGAGGTTGCCGGGTTCGTAGGCGCCGCCCTGGTTGTTGAGGATCACGCCCAGACGGTTGGTCGCGTTGATCATGGCGATCAGGGCGACAAGCGCGACGGTCTGGTCCTCGTCGTAGTGCTTGCGGACGCGGGCCCAGGTCTCGTCGGAAACACCCTCGTAGCCGTCGATGATGCGGGTGCCCTCCTCCGTGAGGGCCAGCGCGGCCTGCTCGGCCTCGGTGAACACGGTGGTTG
>NZ_JBNNJZ010000730.1:0-3590 GCF_050270335.1 Streptomyces sp. NPDC059900 | reverse complement strand
CTCCGGGACGGTGTATGAGGGTCAGGGCGTAGCGCTGCTGCATGCGGACCCGCGCGAAGGAGACGTCGGCCTCGGCGAGCGGGGCCAGCAGATCCCGCCCCTCCTCGAAGCGGTCCAGCGTGACAAGGGCAAGGCCGATCTGCTCGAGGAGCGTGTTGCGGCTGCTGTCGGGCAACTCGTCGCGCCGTACATGTGCGGCGACGGCGATCAGCTGCTCGACGTCGTGCAGGTCGGCCGCCAGGGAGATCTCCTCCGTGTAGCGCGTGAGTTGGGAGATGAGCTCCGCGTCGTGGTCGGGAGGCAGCCGTACGGGTTCCAGCAAGGGGAACACCGCCCATACGGGGCTGTCGGTGCCGCGCTTCGACGCGGTCAACGCGGGCCTCAGCATGCGGATCGCCGCGACGGCCTGCCGGTCGCTGACCCGGGTCATACCGCGTTCGTAGCGCTTGACGGTGGTGTGGCCCAGATCGAAGGGGGGAGTGACCCAGCGCGGTGCCATGATGAGTGTGCCGGAGCGCCTCCAGGCATGCCGTACGCCCAGTTCCCACAGGACGTTGGGGTTGAACGTGGCGAGATCGGCCACGAACAGGTCGGCGGTGTTGATGCTGTGCAGCATGCGCGCGTCGATCGTCTCCAGACCCGAGTCGAGGTCGGTGCGGATGGGCCGGTACCCACTGTCGAGGAGGGCGGGCACCAGGACCCTGTTCCAGGTCTCGTTGGCCTCGAACCGCTTGAGTTCGCGCGTGGTGTCCCGCTTGCTGCCGTACGGCATGGCGACGAAGGCGGTGGGGGAGGCCTCCTTGCTCGCCGCAGGGTCGAGGCGGAGCACCAGGTGGCCCAGTTTTTCGGCCGAGTCGGCCAGCGACTCGGTGTGGTCCTCGCCCGCGCGGCGACCGCCGGTCACCGCGACGACCACGAGTTCCTCCGGCTCGCGCCCCTGTTTGCCGTCCGTCCGCAAGCGGGCGCGCGCGTGTTGGAGCAACGCATGGTTGACCGCCCGGAATCCGTCGTCGTTCTCCGCCGCTCCCTCGACGGGGTGCAGACGGACGCCGGGGCTGCGGGTGAGGTCCTGGAAGGCCCTCACCCACTCAGGGCCCTTGTCCGCCACCGAGGCGGCCACGAAGGCCTCGACGTCTTCGGTGAGGAGGAGATCAACCTGCGCCTTGGCGCGCAGTGCGGCAGCAATGGCCAGCAGGTCGGTGCCCGCCGCGCCGGAGCCCACGGCGAGCCTCGGACGCAGACCGGCGAAGAGCCGCTCGAGGCGTTCCTCCAGCCAGGCCACTCCGGTCTCGGGGAAAGCACCGTCCGCCCCCGAGGGGCGTCGGCCGGCGAAGAGTACGATCACGGCATCTCACGCTCTGCCCACAGGGCGTTCTCCTGGCTCGTGATCTTCTCTACCTGTTCGGCGAGCAGGACGTCGGCGTTTTCTGCTTCGGCATAGTGACCCCCGTGCGCGAGATACAGATACTGCTCGCGGCGCAGGCTCTCGCACACCGCCCGGTACCTGATCCAGTTCTCCTGGAACTTGAAGAGCTGCTGTGCTCCCTCGATGACCGCGACCAGGGCGCCCATGGCGGCGACGACCCAGTTGGGGGCGGATGCGGCGACGGCGACGGGGAGGCCTGCCGCCAGGGCCAGAGTGACCATCTTCAGGCGCTTGAACTGCCGTTGCGCGGCGCTGCTCTTCCGGTCGAACCAGCCCATCTGGTCCTGTAATCGCTCCCAGGTGATGTTGGCCGGCTGCGCGGCGCGCAGTCCCGTCGGTTCGCTCCTGGCTGCCGGAACTCCAGGCTCCATTTTTGAACCCCCCTTGTCGCCCCCGCGGGCCCGGACCGACGCAACCCGGACCGGGACCCACGATGGCGCAGCGGCGCGCTCCCCACAAGACGATCAGCACCAGGGGCAGTCGGCACGGGGAGTGGGGTTCAGTGCTCGCAGAGGGAGAACTCGCGCTCGTAGACCTGCTCGTTGTGCTCGGCGACGAAGAACTTGCGTTCGTGCATGAGTTGTTCGCGGTATTCCTTGGCCTGCTCCAGTGTCATGGTCGAGGTGTCGGACCACGGCTGCTGCGGCGGTATGTCGGCGGTCGAGACGATGGGCTGCGAGGGGTCGACGAGGAAGAACGCGAGGATCTTGCGGTATCCCGGCCGGGCGGTGTCCGCGAGCCGGAACGATCCGACGCGGTGCTGCAGTAGGTTGGGGAAGGCCAGGCAGCGGCCTGCCGGGGTCGATGCCGAACCGAGGATCTGGTTCAGCGGGTCTTCGTTGTCCAGGCCGTACACCTCACGCATGCCGGTGTAGTCGCTCTGCTCGTAATCCGGGTCGCCGATGGCCGCCCGGAAACTCAGTCGGCTTTCCGTGATGTTCTCGCTGTCCCAGTAGTAAATGCCGGTCGAGACGATCCGCTCGTTCCGCATTCCCTCGACATGCCAGGAACCGCCCTCGTACTCGGGCTTCTCCGGGGTGAGGTGGATCGTGGCGAGCTTGACGATGACCTGGAGGCGAAGGCCGCGCAGGTCGACGCGGGCTGACTCGTCGGGCGACGCGAGCGGGGCGAAGGCCGGGGCGTCAGGGATGACCGGGCGGCGGTTTTCCCACCACTCGTCCATGGCGCTTTCGTAGGCGTCCTGCGCGTCGTCGTCATCAGTCTCGGGTTCGGCCGGCTCGCTGCCGTCGTACCACGAGTAGGGGTCGGCCTCGATCCGCAGGGGGCGCGGGTGGCGCAGATCGGTGAGCACGTTCTCCCACAGCGGGAGCATGCGCGCGAACAGCTCCGGCAGCACGGAGGCCAGTTCGCGGTGATCCTCGGGGTGGACGTTGTTGACGTACGACAGGAAGGACACGGCGCCGTCGTCGCCGACCGCCACGTCAGTGGGCAACCACTGGAACTTCTCCGAGAACTCGTGCTTCGACTGGTACCCCGGCGTGAATTGCCAGGCTCGCTCCGGTGCGCCGCTCGCTTCGCGGACGAGGCAGAAAAGCGAAGGGTGGACCACGTCCAGTACCTGGCCGTCTGACCCCGGATGCCAGTCCTTCTCCGCTTCGGGTATCTCTTCCAGATCCCGAACCGCCGCACGCAAACGGGACCTCAGCTCGTCACCGACCAGCGTGTCCGACTGCCATACCCCGTCGACGCCGGATACCTCGATGCCGGTGTGTTCGTCGCGCAGTCCGGCGTAATGGGCGAGTTCATCGAGAACATAGCGAACCTGGGCGTGGGTCATGCCCTGGGCGGACGCTTCCCGCGCCCATCTGGCCGCAATCTCGGGATCGTTCATCTTGATGAACCACGAAGGCTTTTCCCGGATAGCGGCGCTGCACTCCATCATCTGCAGTTCGCGCAGAGTCCGGGGGTTCGCCCCGGATGCGCCTGCTCCGGAAAAGGGCAGCGGGAAGGCAGTCAGATCAGTCAACTTCTCTCGGTCCTCACCATTGAAGTGCAGTGCCGCGAAGCGTACTTCAGCCCACTGACAGTGCTGCTTCGCCGTTGCCGGCCTACTCGTTGGCCACACCTCACCCCGCCCAGCGCCCCGTGAGGAAGGTCAGGGTGACCACCGTGGTGAGAGGGACGCCCAGACACAGACAGATCG
>NZ_JBNNJZ010000729.1:0-3619 GCF_050270335.1 Streptomyces sp. NPDC059900 | reverse complement strand
ACGCTGGTCTCCAGCGTGCGGACCCGGCGGGCCTGCGACTCCAGGCTGATGTAGTCGCGGTAGGCGGGCGGCAGCAGGTCGCGGTAGGCGTGCCACCAGTGACCGCGCCCGTTGTCCTCCTCCGAGCCCGCCAACGCGACCAGCAACTGGCGCAGATGGGGGTCCTTCGCCTCGTACGCCTCGAGCAGCAGGCGTACGTCGGCGGCCTTGGCCCCGCTACGCCCCGTCTCGATCCGGCTGACCTTCGACTGATGCCAGCCGACCCGGTCCGCCGCCTGGCCGCTGGTGAGTCCGGCCTGCGTGCGCAGCTTGCGCAGTTCGGCACCGAGTTTCCGGCGGCGCACCGCGGGACCGTACCGCATGTCCTTCTCCTTCCCGGCAAAGGCGCTTCCCCGGCCCCCGACGGCCTTTCACCGGCGACAGTAGAGGAAGCGACGGCGCCGCGCCCAAATACGGTCTTCCGTAGCAGAGTTCACCGCTTCGAGCGACAGATATATGCACATCTTGATGGATGGCCCCCTGTGAGGGGCCCCGGAGTGGCAGGCTGGCGCAAAGCACCATTCCGGGACTGTCCTCGTGCCTTCCGCCACGAATCGGAGCCGAGCCCCGGTGGGAAAGGGACACGTCGCCATGGCAGACCTTCAGGAAGCATCCGTCACCCTGCCGAGCGATCCTGCCTCGGTCTCCGCGGCCCGGAAGTACGTCTCGAACGTCCTCGCGGAGTGGGGCCTGCCCGACGACACGGAAGTGGCCGACACGATCCGGCTCATCGTCTCCGAGCTCGCCACGAACGCCGTCCAGCACACCCGCGGCCAGTCGCCCACCTTCACGGTGGACGTCGAACTCGACCGGGAGGAGCAGCTGCGCATCGGCGTCACCGACAGCCACCCCCGCTACCCCAAGCGGCTGCCCGCGGCCGTCCAGCAGGACAACGGCCGCGGCCTGGTGATCATCCGCTGGCTGACCATGGAGTGCGGCGGCCGTCTGTCCGTCACTCCCACCCCCGAGGGCGGCAAGACGGTCTGGATCGCGCTGCCGTGGACCGCGCAGGTCCGCGGCGACGCAGCGGCCCCCTCGGGCTGGCGCTCACCCCGCTGAGCGCCCGAAAGCGCCTCTCAGCAGCGCCCGGAAGGTGTCCGCCGCGGGATGCGGCTCGTCGGTGCGGTGGACGACCGAGATCGTACGGCGCAGATTCCCCGGCTCAAGGGGCCGCACCCCCACCGGCATCACCGCCGTCCGCGCCACCATCTCCGGCACGACGGCGACGCCGAGCCCGGAGCTGACAAGGGCGCACACCAGCGCGTAGTTCGGGGTCTCCACCAGGACCGAGGGCGTCGCCCCGGCCCGGACGAGGGCGGACTCCACGCCCTGCCGGGGCGGATACGCGGGCGCCATGCTGATCAGCGGATGACCGGCGAGCTCGCTCAGGGGCAGCCGTGCGGAAGTGCTCGCGAGCGCGTGGCCTGGCGCGGTCACCAGGACGAGCTCCTCGACCAGGACCGGCTCCGCGGTCACGGACGCGGGCAGCGGCACCGGGTCCATCGGCTCGTACGTATGGGTGAGCGCCAGATCGACCTCGCCCGCCGCCACGGCCGCGACACCGAGCGGCGGTTCATAGCCCCGCACCGTCAGGTCGATGTCCGGATGGGCGCGGCGGAACGCGGTCAGCGCGGGCGGCACCAGATGGATCCCGGCGCTGGTGAAGGTGCCCACGCTCAGCCTGCCGCCGGACAGGCCCGCCAGCTGGGCCAGTTCGTGCCGGGCCTGCTCCATCTCGGCAAGGACCCGGCGCGCCCGGGCGAGCAGCAGTTCGCCCGCACCGGTCAGCCGTGCCCCGCGGTGATGCCGGACCAGGAGCGGGGTGCCCGCCTCGCGTTCGAGCTTGGCCAGTTGCTGGGAGAGGGCGGGCACGGTGTAGCCGAGACGTTCGGCGGCGCGGGTGATCGACCCGGCCTCGGAGACCGCCACCAGTGCGGCGAGCCGCGTCGGGTCGTACATGAGCTCTCCCGGTGCAGGAGCCGGCGGGCCGTGGTGCCGCGTGGAGCTGTCCGCCGGCGTGGGGCTAAACGCCTGCTTAAGGCAGACCCCAGGATATTGCACATACCTGCTGAAGGCAGAAGAACGGCAGGCTGGGCGGCATGGACGCTCAACTGGTCGCTTTCGCCGGAGTCGCCGCGGGCATGGTCGCCATGCCGGGCGCCGACTTCGCCGTGGTGGTGCGCAACGCGCTGGCTTCCCGCCGTGCCGGGGTCGCCTGGGCGCTCGGCGTCGCGGGCGGGCTCGTGGTGCACACGGCCCTGGCGGTGGCCGGGGTCGCGGCGGTCCTCGCGGCGGTGCCCACGCTCTTCCGGGACCTTCAGGCGGCGGGCGGGGGCTATCTGCTCTACCTCGGCTACCGGGCGCTGCGGTCGGCGGCGAGGCCGCTGCGGGACTTCGGCGCCACTGCCGGGGACGGTGACGCGGCCGAGCGCGGCCGGGGCAACGGCGACGGGGCCGAGCGCGGCCAGGGCAACGGCGACGGTGAGGGGCGGCCCGCGGTCGGGGGCAGCCTGCGGCAGGGCTTCCTGACCAACGCCCTCAACCCCAAGGCTCCCGTCACCTTCCTCAGCGTGCTGCCCCAGTTCGTGCCCGCGGGCACCCCCGCGATGCCGAGGACACTGCTGCTGGCGTCCGTCATCGTCGCCCTGGCGCTGGTGTGGTTCCCGGCCGTCGCGCTCCTGGTCGACCGGCTCGGCCGCAGGCTGCGACGGCCGCGGGCTGCCCGGGCGATCGAGCGCGGCACGGGAGGCGCGCTCGGTGTGCTCGGCCTGGTGCTCCTCACCGAGGCCCTGCTCGCCTGACGCCGCCCGGCGCGTCCGGATCCCCGGCGTCGTCCGGCGCGTCCGACTCCTTGTCCCTGTCCGCCGCGCGGCGCACCAGGAGGGGGAGCAGGCCCCACAGGCCCGAGCACACCACCAGCGTGCCCGCGCTCGCGATGATGCCGCCGGTCCTGCCCACCGCCACGTCGACGACCAGGAGCACCGCACCGGCGACCGCGAACACCAGGACCACCAGGCCGAGGCCCGCGAGGCGGGACGACACCCGCACGATCCGCGGCTTGGCCTGCCGCCCGAACAGCGATCGGTGCACGGCGGCCGGCGCGGTGAACAGCGCCGCGGCGAGGACGGCGAGCAGCAGCGTGCTGACGTAGGTGGCGCGCTGCATCGTGTCGAGCGACGGGAAGCGCTCGGTGAAGGCGAGCGTCAGCAGGAACGCGAAGAGGATCTGCACGCCGGCCTGCGTCACGCGCAGCTCCTGGAGGATCTCCGAGAAGTTGCGATCGGCCCGCTCGAAGCGCGTTTCGTTCCTTGGTGACTTGTCCCGGTCGTTGCGCGGTGGCTCGTCCCGGGCGGTTGGGCTGCTGTTTTCGGCCATGGCGCACGAGTATCCGCGTCGACGCCCGCCACGCCTGGCGGGCGCGCCGGGCAGGGGGTTCGCGGGGGCCGGTCGGGCGGCGGCGGGGAAGCAGCCGCCACCGCCCGACGGCGGACGATCAGGGGCGGGTGATCAGCGCACCCTGCCGTACCAGACGCACATCGTCCACATATTATCGAGCCGCACCACCGTGTTCGACTTCGGG
>NZ_JBNNJZ010000728.1:0-3621 GCF_050270335.1 Streptomyces sp. NPDC059900 | reverse complement strand
CCGCGTACGCGCTCGGCGGCGGGCAGGGGTTCGCGCTCGGGGTCGCCACCGAGCAGCGCGAGCCGGGGGACCACACCATCACCGGGGTCGCCGTCGTGCTGCTCTCGCTCCTGACCGGCAAGCACCAGGGCGCCGCCGACTCCGTGCGCTCGGCGGCGCTCGTACGGCTGCTCCTGGGCTCGGCGGCGGGCGATGTCGCGCCTCTCCTGGGGGGCGAGGAGTGGACGGTGGTACACGCGCGCGGGGATGCGGGCAGCGACCCGGTGGCCCACTCCGTCGCCGCGTCGGCGCTCGCCGCGGCGCTGGGCAGCGGCCTGGTCGACACGGACCCGGAGCAGGATCTCGTACGGCTGCTGCTCCCCGCCGACCGCGAGCCTGCCGGGCAGCCCGGCTGGACCCTCGGCGTCTCCGCCCCCGCGTCCCCCGGTGACCTGCCCGCCGCCGACGCTCAGGCGGACCGCGCCCTGCGCCGCGCCGAAGCCACCCGCGCGCCCCTCGTCCGGCACCGCGAGGCGGGCATCGCCGCACTGGTCGCCCCCGCAGAGGCGGCGGCCCACGCGCGCGTGCTGCTCGCCCCGCTCGGCGGCAGCACGGCACTCGCCGAAACCCTGCGCACCTGGCTCTCCCTGCACGGCAACTGGGACCGCACGGCAACGGCCCTGGGCGTCCACCGCAACACGGTCCGGCAGCGCATCACGCGGTGCGGGGCGCTCCTGGGCGCGGACCTGGACGACCCGGACGTACGCATGGAGCTGTGGTTCGCGCTGGGCAGGACCAGGTGAGGAGCGCCCCGTAAGGGGCGCGGGGAACTGCGCGCTCAGCCTTCTGCGGCCCGCAGCCACAGAAACAACCACCCCCGCCCGAGCCAAACGCAGTGCAGCGCACCTCACAGTCCAGGCTTCGGGACTGCCCGCCATCAGGCGGTTACCGGCGGCAGAATAGGGACCATGCCAATACCCACCCGTGCCGCGCTCGTAGACCACCTGGTCAGCTCCCGCATCGCCGGCGACGTCGCCACGCCCCGCGAGAACAACCTCAGCCACTACAGGAAGCTCGCGAACGGCGACCGCCACTACTGGCTGGGCCTGGAGCTCGGCGACCGCTGGACCGACGAGCAGGACGTCCTCGCGGTGATGGCCGAGCGGTGCGGCGTGATCGACGACGCGGAATTCCGGTACGGGCAGGACACCATCGACCCGGAGCTGACGGTCGACGCCCTGGAGCGGATGGCGGCGCGCCTGCGCAAGGCGGCGGCCGGCAAGGAGAGGGTCCTTTTCGCCACCGGCCACCCCGGAGGGCTCCTCGACGTGCACCGCGCGACGGCCGCGGCCCTGCGCGCGGCGGGCTGCGAGATCGTCGTCATCCCGGAGGGCCTCACCGCCGACGAGGGCATGGTCTTCCAGTTCGCGGACGTGGCCATGCTGGAGCGCGGCGCGACCCTGTGGCACACGCACTCCCCCGAGCCGATGAACGCGATCCTGGACGGCCTGGAGCGCGAGGGCCGGCCGCAGCCCGACCTGGTCGTCGCCGACCACGGGTGGGCAGGACGGGCGGGCCAGCGCGGCATCGACTCCGTGGGGTACGCGGACTGCAACGACCCGGCGCTGTTCATCGGCGAGGCCGAGGGCACCCTCCAGGTGACGGTCCCGCTGGACGACCACGTCACGAGCCCGCGCCACTACGACCCGATGACGGCCTACCTCCTGGACGCGGCGGGTCTCACGGCCACGGGTTGAGCCCTTCCTCGCGGCGCTGGGCGTACCCCGGCGTCGGGTCCAGATAGACCCGTCGTACGCCGGGAAAGCGCTCCCGCACCCGCCGCTCGGCCTGCTCGCAGGCCCATTCGATCTGCGCCGCCGTCGAGGCGTCCCTGAAGTCGACCTTGGCGGCGACGAGCGCCTCGCGCGGCCCCTGGAGCAGCGTCGTCAGTTCGAGCACGGCCTCGACGTGCTCGGAGGCGAGGAGTTCGGCGCGGATCTCCTGGCGCATCGGCTTCGGCAGCGGGCGCCCGATGAGGAGCTGCGCGTTGCTGCGCCCGAGCACCCAGGCCACGTACAGGAGCAGCGCGCCGATGCAGAGCGAGGCCACGCCGTCCCACACTCCGGACCCGGTGAGCTGCCCGCCGAGCAGGCCCAGTGCGGCAAGGACGAGTCCGGCGAGGGCGGCGGAGTCCTCCAGGACGACGGCCTTCACGGCGGTGTCGGGCGTGTAGCGCAGATAGCGCCCGAAGGACGCCCCGAAGCGCTCCGCCTCGCCACGGGCCTGCTTGACGCCGGTGCGCAGGGAGTAGCCCTCCAGGAGGAAGGCGACGGCGAGCACGATGTACGAGACGAGCGGGTCGCCGAGTTCCTCGCCGGCGACCAGCGTGTGGATGCCGTCGTAGATCGAGAAGACGGCGCCGCCGACGAAGGTGGCGACGGCCGCGAGCATCGCCCAGATGTAGCGCTCGGGGCCGTAGCCGAGCGGATGGTCCTCGTCGGCGGGCTTCTCGCTGCGTTTCAGGGCGGTCAGGAGCAGCAGTTCGGTGACGGTGTCGGCCAGGGAGTGCGCCGCTTCGGAGAGCATCGCGCTGGAGCCGCTGATGACACCGGCGACGGCCTTGGCGACGGCGATCCCGAGGTTGGCGACGGCGGCGACGATGACGGTGAAGGTGCTCTCGCCGCCGCCTTCGGGCGGCTCGGGCTGGACTCTGTCGACCTGCTCGCTCATGTATCGGACGGTATGTCCGATCACCGGGGAACGCGAACGACGCCTTCGTGAATCAGCGCGGGACGCGGACGACGCCTTCTTGGATCACCGTCACCGCGAGCTGCCCGTCCTGCGTCCAGATCCGCGCCTGGCCGAGGCCGCGCCCGCCGGACGCGGACGGCGACTCCTGGTCGTACAGGAGCCATTCGTCCGCCTTGAAGGGGCGGTGGAACCACATGGCGTGGTCGAGCGAGGCGCCGACGACGTCACCGACCGCCCAGCCGCCGCGGCCGTGCGCGAGCAGCACCGAGTCGAGGAGCGTCATGTCGGAGACGTAGGTGGCGAGGCAGACGTGCAGCAGGGAGTCGACGGTGTGGCCGGCGGAGTTGCCGACGTCGTCGAGCTTGCCGTTCGTGCGGAACCACACCTGGGAGCGCGGTTCGCGCGGCTGCCCGACGGTGGCCCAGGGCGGCGCGTCCACGTAGCGCAGGTCGACGGCCGCGCGGGCCTCGATCAGGCGGTCGGCGACGTGCTGCGGGAGATGGCGCGGCAGCATCTCGGCGGCGGTCGGAAGTGTCTCCGGGTCCGGTGCCGACGGCATGCCCGTCTGGTGTTCGAGGCCCTCTTCGTACGTCTGGAAGGACGCGGAGAGGTGGAATATCGGCTGCCCGTGCTGGACGGCGACGACGCGGCGCGTGGTGAAGGAGCGGCCGTCGCGGATCCGGTCGACGGTGTAGACGATCGGCGCGCCCGGGTCACCGGCACGCAGGAAGTACGCGTGCAGGGAGTGGGCGGGCCGGTCGGCGGGGACCGTGCGGCCCGCCGCCACCAGCGCCTGGGCGGCCACCTGGCCGCCGAAGACGCGCGGGACGAGCGCCGAGCGGCTCTCGCCCCGGAATATGTCCTCCTCGATCTGCTCCAGGTCGAGCAGAT
>NZ_JBNNJZ010000727.1:0-3622 GCF_050270335.1 Streptomyces sp. NPDC059900 | reverse complement strand
GCCGATGCCGGTCCGTACGGTCCGGGTCCCGGGGTGCAGGGCGATGCCGAAGGCGCACACGGCGATGACCATCGCGTTGCGGGTGCCGACCTTCGAGTACTGCTGGGGGCCGTCCGCCTTCTTGATGTGGACGGACTTGATCAGCTCGTCCTGGGCGAGGGCGTTGCGCTTCACGCCGGTGTAGAACTCGTCGATCGGGATGAGGCGCGAGCCGCGTACGGACTCCACCTCGACCTCGCAGTCGGCGGCGAGCAGCGCGGGGTGGGCGTCACCGGCCGGGGACGCCGTGCCGAGGTTGCCGCCGACGCCGCCGCGGTTGCGGATCTGCGGGGAAGCGACCGTGTGCGAGGCGAGCGCGAGACCGGGGAGCTCCGTGCGCAGCTCCTCCATGATCGTGGTGTAGGGAACCGAGGCGCCCAGCTGGACCGTCTCCTCGCCCACCGACCACTCGCGCAGCTCGGCGACGCGGTTCAGGTCAAGCAGGTACTCGGGACGACGGTGGTCGAAGTTGATCTCGACCATCACATCGGTGCCACCCGCAATCGGCACAGCTGTGGGGTGCTCGGCCTTGGCGGCGAGCGCCTCCTCCCAGCTGGCGGGGCGAAGGAAGTCCATGAGGCTCTCTTCTTCGTATCGAGGGTCGTTCATTCGAGAGGATCCAGCCAAGTCGGGCCGGAGGCCTCTCGACTGCTCGTTCATGTGCTGTTAACGCGGAGTGGGGTAAGTACACCGCCCCGTCGTCCGATGGGGTCAGTCACCGAAACCATGAAGGAGTTCGCTGGCCAAGGCGCGCGTCTTGTAGATTCGTATGAAGAACGGGCCTCAGTAACCTCGCGGATTCCCCCCGGAAACCGGAAGGCTCCCTGGGCACCGGGGTCCGGGACGGCGGTCGGCGACACAGCGTCGGCACACCCGGACTGTCTGTACATCCCATTCGAGACAAGATCGGCGGCGACGACCATGCGGCTGCGCGCACTCCTTGACACCGACGCGCTGGGCCTGCGGCTGCTCGGCGGTGAGGAAGAGCTCGACCGCACCGTGCGCGGTGTGATGACCACGGACCTGCGCGACCCCAGCCGGTACCTCGCGGGCGGCGAACTGGTCCTGACGGGCCTGGCCTGGCGCCACGACGCCTCGGACACGGAGCCCTTCGTACGCATCCTCGCGAGCGCGGGAGTGGCGGCGCTCGCCGCGGGCGAGGCCGAGCTCGGCGACATCCCGGACGACATCGTCGAGGCCTGCGTGCGGCACCGCCTGCCGCTGTTCGCCGTCAACGAGTCGGTGGCCTTCGCGACGATCACCGAGCACGTGGTCCGGCAGGTCTCCGGCGAGCGGGCCGGCGACCTGGCGGCCGTCGTGGACCGGCACCGCAGGCTGATGACCTCGGGCCCCACCGGCGGCGGCCCCGACGTCGTCCTCGACCTGCTCGGCTCCGACCTGGACCTGCGGGCCTGGGTCCTGTCCCCCGCGGGCCGGGCCATCGCGGGGTCGAGCGCGGCGGGCCCCGCCCTGGCCACCCCGGTCTGCGGGCGCCTGGCGGCCGAGCACCTGGCCGCCGTGCGCACCGGGCGGCGGGGTCCGCACCGGGTCCAGGTGGACGGCACGACGTACTCCCTGTTCCCCATTCGGAGCAGTGGCCGCGGTTCGGCTTCCGCGGCGGCGTCGGCGAGCACGGCGGCCCTGCGGGACGTGCGCGAGACGGTCCTCTCGGACTGGTTCCTGGCGGTCGAGGCAGACGCGGGCGACTGGCCCGAGGAGCGGCTCGACCTGCTCCAGGGCGTCACCCAGCTGATCGCGGTGGAGCGCGACCGGCGCGACGCCGCCCGCACGGTGCGGCGCAGGCTCGCCCAGGAGGTCCTGGAACTGGTCCAGACGGGCGCGGCACCGGCGGAGATCGCGGCCCGCCTGCGGGTCGCCGCCCCCGTGCTGCTTCCGGGCCTGGGCGCGGCGCCGCACTGGCAGGTGGTGGTGGCCCGCGTCGAGTGGGAGGGCGGCGAGATCGAGGGCGGCCCGGTGGCCCAGTCCCTCCTGGAGGAGATCCTCGTCGACCCCCTGTCGGCGGGCCCCGAGCCGTCCGACCGCATCGCGGTGGCCCATACGGGTGACGAGGCGATCGCGCTCGTGCCGCTGCCCGCGGTCTCCTCGGAGCACGACGGCTCCGAGACGGGCCTGCTGGCCGACTCCCTCCTGGAGTCCGTCCGCGACCCGCTCTCGGCGGGGCTCGACGGCGACGGCCGCCTCACGCTCGGCGTCAGCGCGTCCGTCCACTCGGCGGAGGGTCTGCGCGGCGCCCTGGAGGAGGCACGGCACGCCCGCCGGGTCGCGGCGGCGCGTCCGGGGCGGGTCTGCGCGGCGGGCCACCAGGAACTGGCCTCGCACGTCCTGCTCCTCCCCTTCGTGCCGGACGACGTGCGCCGGGCGTTCACGGCCCGCCTTCTGGACCCGCTGCGGGACTACGACCGGCGCCACCGGGCGGAGCTGATTCCGACCCTGGAGGCGTTCCTGGACTGCGACGGCTCCTGGACGCGCTGCGCCGCACGCCTCCACCTGCACGTCAACACGTTGCGCTACCGCGTCGGCCGTATAGAGCAGTTGACGGGCCGTGACCTCTCGCGCCTGGAGGACAAGCTCGATTTCTTCCTGGCACTGCGGATGAGCTGACCCGGGCGACCTGCGGCAAACACCTTTCATGGTCCGCCCTTTGTGAAATCTTTCACCCAGCCCCTTGGCCCGATGCGCCGATCCGTGCTGAGATGCGCCCACGACTCAACAGCTCAATGGCGTGCTCGGGGAGGGCAACGTGGCGCATCCCGCCATGTCTGGTACCGGAACGACTGCAGGGGACGATCCACTCCAGACCGCGGTATGGCGGCTGCGCTCGCGCGGCTGTTGGACCGACGCGGCCGCGCTGCTCGCCTCGCGGGAGGGGCCGGGTCCCGCGCTGCAGAGAACCTCGCTCCTGGTGGAGCGGTGCCTGTTCACGGGCGAGGGATGGGCGGAGGCCGAGGACGGCCTTCGTACGGCGGAGGCGCTGGCCGTGGCGGACGAGGACCGCGGGGCGGCGGCGTGCGAACGCGGTCAGCTGGCGTATGCCTCTACGGTGCTTGCCGTACGGGACCGGGCGGACGAGGCGCGTACGGCGCTCGGGCGGGCGGCGGCGCTGCTCGCCCCGAATACTCCGGGGCGGCCTCTCCTCGACTTCCGCCGGGGTCTGATCGCCGAGCACATCGCGGACTCGCCGCAGGCGGCGCGGGCCGCGTACCGGCGGGCGCACGCGGGTGCGACGGCGCACGGCGACACCCTGCTCCTGTCCTTCACCTGGCGGCATCTGGCCGGGATCGCCCTGCGGGAGGGGGAGTTGGCGGACGCGCGGCACGGCTTTGCGGAGTCGCTCCGTATCCGGGAGGAGCTGGGGTACCTGGTGGGTACCGCGCCGGCACTGGCGGCGCTCGCCGATGCGGAGCCCGAGCCTGAGGCGGGGCGTCTGCGGGCCGAGGCGGCGCGCCTTTTCCGTTTGATGGGCGGGGTGCCGTCGTGGCTGGCGCAGCATCTGACTCCGCCTGCGCCGCCGGCGCCTGCGGCCTGAGGGGCGGTTGAGGTTCGGGCGGTCCCTGCGGGGCTC
>NZ_JBNNJZ010000726.1:0-3629 GCF_050270335.1 Streptomyces sp. NPDC059900 | reverse complement strand
CAGGCCCACGCGTCGGACCAGCCGGCGATGTTCGTGGGGGCGATCAGCTGATAGGCGGCGAAGCCCAGGGCCCAGGGCACCAGCATGACCCAGCGGGTGGGGGCCTGTTCGGAGACGTCCCAGGTGCGGTGGCCGCCCAGGACGAAGAAGTCCACGACCAGGACGGCGAACATCGGGATGAAGACCGCGCCGATCAGGTAGAGGAAGCTGGCGTAGCTGTCCATGTTCACCAGGAGTGCCAGGGTGGTGGCCAGGGTGCCGCTGATCAGGCACAGGATGCGGCGGTCCGCCCGGGGGAGCAGGTTTTGGGCGGACACGGCGGTGGAGTAGACATTGGCGAAGGACTGGTCGACCTCGCGCAGCACCAGGACACCGAAGCAGATCACGCCGACGCTGGTGGCGGTGAAGGGGTCGAAGACCTTGTAGGGGTCGGTGCTGTCGAAGGCGATCATCGCGAGGGCGGCCACGCCGAGGACCGAGCCCGCGACGCCCGCGAGGGTCTGGCCGACGACCAGGCCGCCGAATGCCGCCTTCTCGCTGCGGGAGTGGCGTGCGTAGTCGGCGACCAGCGGCAGCCAGGAGATGGACACGGCGATCACGCTGTCGGCGGCGAACCAGAAGTCCTTCCAGGAGCCGCCCTCCATCGGGATGCCGCGCCCGGCCAGGTCCCAGCCCAGGTAGCAGATGGCCAGGACGACGGCGATGGTGACGTAGCGGCGGATGAGGCGCAGGGCGCCGAGCGGGCGCAGCGTGAGCGCGGTCGTCACCGCGCCCGCGAGGAGCACGTACAGCCAGCCGGGGCCCGGTTCGCCGAAGGCCTGGCGGGAGAGGATCTTCAGGCCGGTGGAGATGACCACGAGTTCGAAGACGGCCCAGCCGACCATCTGCAGTACGTTGAGGATGGTGGGCAGGTAGGAGGCCTTTGCGCCGAACAGGCCGCGCAGCAGCACCATCGAGGGTGCTCCGGTGCGGGCGCCGGTGATGGCGGCCAGGCCCAGGGCGAGGGTGCCGATCTGGGTGCCGACGACGGACGCGGTGACGGCGGCGGCGAACGACAGGGTCGGGCTGCCGGTGCCCAGCGGGTCCAGGACGACCAGCATGCCGCTGAAGCCGAGCAGGCTGACCCCCAGATTGGCCCAGAAGGTGCCTTGGTCCAGGGCGCTGAGGACCTTGGGGGTGGGCTGGTCGAGGGTGAGCGGCGCCTCGTTCGCCGGGGCCGGTGTCGTGCTGGCGGCATCGGTGGTGGTGGTCACTTGGCCTGCTCCGACACCGGGGCGGCAGCGGCGCCGAACGGCCAGGTCTCCACGCGCCAGGCGGCGTCCCAGAACATCCACTCCCAGGTGGAGGCGGTGGTGAAGACCGTACGCATCCGGTCGCGGGTGGCCGGGTCGGCCTGGTCCGCGAGCCGGTTGACGATCTGTCGGGCGTGTTCGGTGGCGGCTTCGAATTCCTCGTCGGCGTACGTGGCAATCCAGTCGCCGTAGGGATGGGCGGCGAGGTCGCCGGCCTGCTCCAGGAGCCCCCGGCCTACCTCGGCGTAGATCCAGAAGCAGGGCAGGACCGCCGCGGCCAGCTCCGGGTAACCCTGGGTGTGCGCCACGGAGAGCAGGTAGGAGGTGTATCCGGTGCAGGTGGGGGAGGGCGTCCAGGCATCGACGTCGACGACATTGCCCTGGTGCAGGGAGCTTTCGACAACGACGGCGTCGTGGGCGGACTTCGCGAAGAACGCGATGTCCTGCGGCCGGTCGGCCTTTGCGGCGGCGCTGGCCAGCGCACGGGCGTAGCCGCGCAGGTACAGGGCGTCCTGGGCCAGGTAGTAGACGAACTTCTCCCGCTCCAGGGTGCCGTCGCCGAGACCGGTCACGAACGGCAGCTTGTCGATGGCCGCGCGTATCTCGGCCGTGGACGTCCACAGCTCGTCGCAGAACGTCGTGGTCATGGTGATCAGCTCCAGTACTGGTGGAAGTGGTGGACGGGGCCGTGGCCGTGGCCGACGTGCAGGGTGTCGGCCGCGCGCAGGGCCCCGGTCAGGTAGTCCTTCGCCGCGCGCACAGCGGTGGTCCAGTCGTTGTGCTGCGGGCGCAGGGCGGCGATCGCGGCGGAGAGGGTGCAGCCGGTGCCGTGGGTGTTGCGTGTGTTCACGCGCGGCGCGGACAGCTCGGTGACGCCCGCGCCCAAGGCACCTGTTGCTCCTGTGGCGTCGGCGAGGATGTCGACGGATTCGGCGTCGTGCGTGTGGTGGCCGCCCTTGAGCAGCACACGCCGGGCACCGGCTCGCAGCAGTGCGCGCGCCTGCTCGACGGCGTCGGTGCGGTTCGTTGCGGCGGCGGTGCCCAAAAGGTCGCCGGCCTCGGGGAGGTTGGGGGTGATGAGGTCGGCCAGAGGCAGCAGACGCTCGCGCAGCACGCTCACCGCATCGGCCTCCAGGAGGCGGTGACCGCTGGTCGAGACCATCACCGGGTCCAGGACGACATTGCGGGGACGGTGGCGCTCCAGAGCGTCCGCGACGGCTGCGGCGATGGCGGCGTCGGCCAGCATTCCGATCTTGACGGCGTCCACCCGGACATCGGCGAACAGCGTGTCGAGCTGCTCGGTGACGAACGCCGGAGGAACGGCATGGATGCCGCTGACACCTTGGGTGTTCTGCGCGGTCAGGGCGGTCAGCACGGCTGTTCCGTAGGCGCCGTTGGCGGAAAACGCCTTCAAGTCGGCCTGGATCCCGGCGCCGCCGGAGGGGTCGCTGGCGGCGATGGTCAGGGCGATGGGCGGGCTGCTCACGCGGGGATCTCCTGTCGCAGGATACGGATGAGGGAACGCGCTGCGGCCTCGGGATCGGGCTGCCCGCAGACCGCGCTGACGACAGCGATCCCGTCCGCACCGCTTGCTTGGACCGCGGCGGCCCGGGACACGCCGATCCCGCCGATGGCCACGCACGGCAGCGGACTGGCCCGGACGATGCGGGCCAGACCGTCCAGGCCGAGCGGGGTGTCCGCGTCCGGCTTGGTGGACTGCGCGAACACCGGACCGACACCGAGGTGGTCGACGCCATCGGGTACGTGCGCCAGCTGTTCGGGTCGGCTGACGGACAGGCCGACATATGCACGGGGACCCAGCCGGCGCCGGGCAATCGTGGGGGAGAGGTCTTGCTGCCCCAGATGGACGCCGTCCGCGCCCAGCCGGACCGCCACATCCACGCGATTGTTGACGATCAAGGGGACGCCGGTGCCCGCGAGTTCGGCCTGGACCGTCTGGCCCAGCGCGTACAGCGTGCGATCGTCCGCGTCCGGATCGCGCAACTGGACAGCGCTGACACCGCCCTTGACGGCGGCCGCCACGGTGGCCGCGACGCCACGGTCGCCGCAGAGCCGGGTGTCGGTGACGAGGTAGAGGGAGAGGTCAAGTGGTGGTCGTCGCATGGGTTGCTCCTTGGGATCTCCCGGCCGGGAACGGCGGGGAAACGCATCGGGAGGTACAGGGGAAGGAAGGGACCTGACGTGCAGGAAGCGTGAGCTGTCCGCAAGGGCGCGGGTGGGAGTCGGCGGGGACCGGCAGACGTGGCGGCGGGGACCGCACCCAAGGGCGGGCGGGGAATCGTCCCGCAGCCGGTGCCCGGGCCCCCTGCTCACTGC
>NZ_JBNNJZ010000725.1:1888-3632 GCF_050270335.1 Streptomyces sp. NPDC059900 | reverse complement strand
GCTGTCGACCGTCATGAAGTCCAGGCGGTCGGCGGGGTACTCCGGATCCAGCGGCACATACGCACCACCGGCCTTCCACACCGCCAGCATCGACACCACCATGTCGACACCCCGGGGCAGCCGCAGACCCACCCGCGACTCCCCGCGCACGCCCTGCCGACGGAGGTAGCGGGCCAGCCGGTTCGACCGGGCGTCCAACTCCCCGTACGAGAGGGCCTCGACGCCGCACCGAACCGCTGCCGCCCCCGGGTTCTGGGCCGCTCGCTCCCGGAAACGCTCAGGGACGGACAGTGACGGCACCGGCCGCACCGTGGCGTTCCACTCCCCCACCACCAGCGCCCGCTCGCCCGCAGCGAGCAGCTCGAGTTCACTCACCCGCACCCGCGGATCCGCCGCCACCTGCTCAAGGACCCGCACCAACCGGCCGGCGATCGCGACGACGTCCTCCCGCCCGAACAGCTCGCCCTGGTAGTCCAGCTTGAGATGCATCCGCTCCTCGGGCACCACGATCAGCGCGAGCGGATAGTGGGAGGCGTCCCGCACCGCCGGTGTGCGGCGGATTTCGAGGCGTTCGGGGGCGGGCTCCTCCTGCGGCGGGCTCGGGTAGTTCTCATACACCACGATCGTGTCGAAGACGCCGCCCGGTCCGGCGAGCCGCTGCACCTCGGGCAGTCCGAGGTGCTGGTGCGCCATCAGCGCGGACTGGCGTTTTTGCAGGTCGGCGAGGAGTTGGGCGACCGGTTGGGCGGCCTCGAGGCGTACCCGCACGGGGAGGGTGTTCATGAAAAGGCCGACCATGGACTCCACGCCGGGCAGTTCCGGGGGCCGCCCGGCGGCGGTCGCGCCGAACACCACATCCGTACGGCCCGCCAGCTGTCCAAGGACCAGCGCCCAGGCGGCCTGGATCACGGTGTTGAGGGTCACGCCCTGGCCACGGGCCAGCCGGGTGAGGTCCCGGGTCAGCTCGGCCGAGAGGTCGGTGATGAGGTTCGCGGGCTCGCCGGGCCGCCTGCCCGGGTCGGCGGGGGCGACCAGCGTCGGCTCTTCGGCGCCGGCGAGTTCTGCCTGCCAGGCCGCCCGCGCTGCGGGCTTGTCCTGGCGCTGCAACCAGGCCAGGTAGTTCCGGTACGAGGTGGCCCCGGGCAATGTGCGCGTGTCTCCGTCGGCGGCGTAGATGGCCGCCAGTTCGCCGAAGAGCACGGGCAGCGACCAGCCGTCCATGAGGACGTGGTGGCTGGTCAGCACGAGCCGGTGGCGGTCTTCGGCGAGGCGGATGAGGAGCAGTCGCAGCAGCGGCGGCGTCGCCGGGTCGAAGCGCTCCCGCAGTTCCGCCGCGCACCGCCGCTCGACCTCGGCGGCCGCGTCGGCTTCCGCCAGCCCGCTGACGTCCACGTGCTGCCAGGGCAAGGTCACCTCGCGCGCGATGACCTGCACCGGTTCGCCCGAGGTCCGCCGCCGGAAACTCGCCCGCAGCGCATCGTGCCGGCCCAGCAGCGCTTCCCAGGAGGCACGCAGCACGTCGGCGTCCAGGGGCCCGATCAGGTCGACGCCACGCTGCCCCTGGTATACATCGGCACCCTGGTCATCGAACGAAGCGTGGAACAGCAGCCCTTCCTGCAGCGGCGACAACGGCCAAACGTCCTCGACACGAGCTCGGGCCATCAGCTTTTCTCCTCACAGTTGCCTGGGTCGAGTGGCTTACGCGCGATCGTCGGCCCATGCGGACTCGAGATCGTCGACCTCG
>NZ_JBNNJZ010000725.1:0-1878 GCF_050270335.1 Streptomyces sp. NPDC059900 | reverse complement strand
AAGTCGGAGGGGGTGTGGCCGCCGGCGGCCGGGTCGGCCGTGGTGTGAGCGGCCAGTCCCGCCAGCAGATCCAGCCAGCCGAGCCCCAGCCGGTCGGCGTCGGCCGCGTCCAGCAGTCCGCTGGGCCAGGCCAGCGACAGCGACAACTCCGGTCCGTGCGGGGTGTCCTGGACCAGAGCGCCGGCCTCCAGCGCGTGCCGCGCCGGCATGCCCGGATCTACCGCGCCGCCCAGCGCCGACTCGCCGACCGGCTCCCACGCGGCGGGCGGTCCGCCGGAGTCACCGGCGGGGAAGCGGCCGAGGTAGTTGAATCCGATCTGCGGGGCGGGCAGCCCGGCGAGTACGGGTGCGGTCACGGGGTTCGAGTAGCGCAGCAACTCAAAACCGAGCCCGTCCCCGGACGCGGCCTTGGTCTGCTCCTTCACCGTCTTGAGCAGGGTGCCTGCCGCAGGCCCGCCCTTCCGCGCGCGGGCCGGGCCGGTAGTGCCGACACGCAGCCGGACGGGGCGCGTACTGGCGAACCAGCCCACGGTCCGCGACAGATCCACGGTGTCGTGCAGCTGCTCCCGGCCGTGCCCCTCGACGTCGACGAGAACGCCGGCTCCGTACTCCGGCCGCCAGTGCGCCACCGCCCCGGCCAGGGCCGCGAGCAGCACCTCGTGCACGCCGCAGTGGAAGACGGCCGGAGTGCGGGCGACGAGCGTCTCGGCCGTGGCGGCCGGCACCAGCCAGCGGCGCCGGACCGTGGTCCGCTCGGTGTCCTGCGCGGGATCAAGGGGGCGCCGTCCCAGTAGCGGCTCGCCGGCGGCCAGGAGCTGCTTCCAGGCCGGGAGTTCCGCCGTCCGGTGCTCGCTGACGGCCTCGGCGGACAGTAGCTGGGACCAACGACGGAACGATGTACCCACCGGGTCCAGGACCGGCTGTCGGCCGCCGACCGCCGCCTCGCAGGCGGCCCGCAGATCCGGCAGCAGGATCCGCCACGACACCCCGTCCACGGCGAGATGATGCACGACGACCACCAGGCGGCCCACCCGCTCGGGCCCGGCGTCCAACCACACCACCTGCACCATCACTCCGGCGCCCGGATCCAGCCGCCCTACCGCCGCCTCGGCCCGAGCGGTCACCAGCGCGTCCAGCGCCCCCACCGGCACGTTTGCCGCGTCCACGCGGGATACCAGTTCTGCGGCGTCGATCGAGCCCGGCTCCGGCACCACCAGCTTCGACTCGGCGGCCACCAGCCGGGCGCGGAGCATGTCGTGCACGTCCAGCACAGCGGCCACCCCGCCGGTCAGCGCCTCAAGACCCAGCTCCGGCGGCGCACCGACCACCATCCACTGCGCGAAACCGGCCTCGGAGACAGCACTGCCAAGCGAACGCATCACCGGAGTGAAAGCAATCTCCCCCACCCCGGACGCATCCACCACCAACGCCTCACGCTCCGCCCCGGCGACAACGCGCGCCAGACCCGCCGGAGTACGCTCCTCGAACACCTGACGCGGCGACACCACCCAACCCGCACGCCGCACCCGCGCCGCCAACTGCATCGACATAATCGAATCGCCACCCAGCCGGAAGAAATCGTCATCCACCCCCACCCCGCCCGCACCCAACACCTCGGCGAACAAAGCGCACAGGACTTCCTCCACCGGCGTTGACGGCATACGACCTGGCTCGCGCACAACATCGGGCGCCGGCAACGCCGCCTTGTCGACCTTGCCGTTGGGCGTGAGGGGCAGGGCGTCCAGGATCGTGACCGTGGCGGGGACCATGTGGTCGGGGAGGCGGGTGGCGGCGAACTCCCGTATGACGGTGGGGTCCAGGGCGGTCGCGCACACCGTGTAAGCGGCGAGGCGGTCGTCGCGGGCGATGACGGTGGCC
>NZ_JBNNJZ010000724.1:0-3644 GCF_050270335.1 Streptomyces sp. NPDC059900 | reverse complement strand
CCCTCACCCGCACTGCCGCGCACGCACTCACGGGAGCCGTCCGATGAAGCACCTGTACCGGCAGACACGCTCCTTCCCGCCCGCGGTAAGGCTCCTGATGGCCAACCAGTTCGCCATCAACCTCGCCTTCTACATGCTCATGCCCTACCTCGCCGCCCATCTGTCCGGCCAACTCGGGCTCGCGGCCTGGGCGGTCGGGCTCGTCCTGGGCGTACGCAACTTCTCCCAGCAGGGCATGTTCCTCATCGGCGGCACCATCGCCGACCGCTTCGGCTACAAAGCGCCGATCATGGCGGGCTGCCTCCTGCGGACCGCCGGCTTCGGCCTGCTCGGCTGGGTCGACAACCTCCCCGCGCTCGTCATCGCCTCCGCGGCCACCGGTTTCGCCGGCGCCCTGTTCAACCCCGCCGTGCGCGCCTACCTGGCGGCCGAGGCGGGCGACCGGCGTGTGGACGCCTTCGCCACCTTCAACGTCTACTACCAGGCGGGGATGCTCCTGGGCCCGCTGGTCGGCCTCGGCCTGCTCGCCGCCGACTTCCGCCTCGTCTGCACGGTCGCCGCCGCGATCTTCGGCGCGCTGAGCCTGCTGCAGTGGCGTGCGCTGCCCGCACGCCACGGCGCGGACACGGCCACCGGAGCCCGCAAGGACGGCGTCCTTGCCCAGTGGCGCACCGTCGTGGCCAACCGGCCCTTCCTGCTGTTCGCCATCGCGATGATCGGCTCGTACGTCCTGACCTTCCAGGTCTATCTCGCTCTGCCGCTGGCCGCTTCCGACGCCTTGGGATCGAAGGGCACTTGGGTCACCAGCGGGCTGTTCGTCGTCTCGGCCGCGGTCGCCGTGCTGGGCCAGCTCAGGCTCACCGACTGGGCCAAACAGCGCTGGAGCCCCGGCCAGGCGCTGGTGCGCGGCCTTGTCGCGATGGGCATCGCCTTCCTGCCCCTGGCCCTCGCCCCAACCGGTTCCACAGCAGCGGTCCTTGTGGCGCTTCTTGCCGCCGTGGTCCTGTTGGCGGCGGGCAGCGCGGTGGTCTACCCGTTCGAGATGGACACCGTCGTCGCCCTCTCCGGAAACCGTCTCGTCGCCACCCACTACGGCCTCTACAACACCGTCTCCGGCATCGGCATCACCCTCGGCAACCTCCTCACCGGAGCCATCTGGGACTTCGCCGAGCGCCACGACGCCCTGTGGCTGACGTGGTGGGCCCTGACCGCGACGGGGCTCGCCTGCGCGGCGTCCGTCGCCGCGCTCGCACGCAGCGGACGACTGTCCGTACGGGAGCCCCAACTCGCGGCGGCCTGACCCTCTGAAGTACCGCGGGAGCGGGGGCGACTGCACCGCCGCCCCCCCGCTCCCCGCAGGGCTAACGCACCGGCACGAACACCGGGTTCGAGTAGAACCACAGGTCGTCCCACGGGCTCTCCAGGCCGTCGGCGAGCGGCTCGGCCTCGTCGGTGTTCGTGCCGCGCACCCGGGCGTAGAGGTCGCTCCCCACGTTGTGCAGGGTGTGCCTGATGACGTACTCGCGTCCCTGCTTGCGCCAGTCGCGCGGGCCGAACCGTGCCACCACCTTCGTGGTGGGGTGGCCGAACGCGGCATGAACGGATACCGGGGGTACGGCAAACAGCCCACAGGCAGTTGGCTGCGCCGTCCAGTCCTCGCGCTGCCGACAGCGTCCATGCACCGCGGGTCGCTGCAACGGCACTGACGACGAGGGGCGTATCGTCGGCCCACCCACCCCGAACCCCCCCGGAGCCGTCCCATGGATCACCTCACACAGCGGTTCAGCCCGCGGTGGCGTCCGTGATGTCGCTCGCCCTCTATCTCCCCGGAGCGGGCGCTCTCCCGCGGTGGCTGCAGATCACGGTCGCCGTGGTGGTCATCGGCGCGATGGCCACCCGCATCTGGCTGTTCCTCCGCCGCCGGAAGTGAAGGATGCGCGCACATGCGCACGCTGTACCTCGTCACCCATCCCGAGGCCACGCACCACGTCGAGGGAGTCGTCGGCGGATGGCACGACTCCCGGCTGACTCCTGCCGGTGTCCGTGCGGCGCAGTCCATCGCGCGGGCGCTGCGGGCACAGATTCCGGACGACGCCGAGGTGGAGCTGTACTCGTCGGATCTGCGGCGCACCGTACGGACGGCGCAGGAGGTGGCCGAGGTGTTCGCCGTGCCGCCGGTCCTGGATCGCAGGCTGCGGGAGAAGTCCTACGGCGAGGCGGGCGGAAAGCCGCAGGAGTGGCTCGACCGGCGCTTTGTCCCGCCGCCCGCCGTCGGGGAGCGGATGGACCACGACGAAGGCGTGCAAGGCGCCGAGACCAAGATGGTGTGGGCACAGCGCATCTACGCTGCCATGGACGAGATCCTGCGGCGCCCTTGCGCGCACCAGATCGTCGTCACGCACGGCGGCTCCCTGACGTTCGCCGTGGCGGCCTGGATCAGGATGCCGATCGAATCGGCCGGCTACGCCAGCTTCCGTGCACCCTCGGGCAGCATCACCACGCTCCACGAAGACGACTTCTTCCACAACCGCCAAGTCGCCCGCCTCGGCGACACCCGCCACCTCGGACAACTCCGGTGACCCAGCGCCGACCGCAGGCTCGCGCGCAGCGCCGTCAGCCTTCCGCCGCCCAGGCCAGGAGCTGCTGGATGCGCAGGCCTCGGCGGGCGTCGACCGGCGTGGGGCGGTTGGTGCGTACCGCGTGCGCGAATTCGCGGCGCAGTACGGGCCAGCATTCCTCGTGGTCCAGTTCCGCCGTGTCGTAGACGAGTTCGTCGCCGGGGCCGAGCAGTTCCACCCGGGTGCGGGCCCGCGGAAGTCGTACGGAGCCCGAGAGCGAGGCCTGGCTCACCGCGCCGTTCTCGTGCTCGCAGGTCAACTCGATCCAGCGGCGCGGATCTCCGGTGGAGCGCACCGAGGTGATGGGACCGACAGCGGTGTCGAGGAGGTCCAGCAGGTGCGGGCCAAGGTCGAGCAGCGCGCCGTGCTCCATGCGCCACGCGGTGGCGAAGTCCCCGCCCAGGAAAGCGCCGTGGAGGTAGCAGGACCGGGCGCCGGTGACCTCTACGTGCTGCGCCGCTGCCAGGAAGGCGCGGGTGGCCGGGTGGTAGCGCTTGGTGAGAACCAGTTGGGAGACCACACCCGCCTCCTCGACCGCGTCCGCCACCCGCCGCGCCCCGGCGAGATCAGGGGCCAGGGGCTTTTCGAGAAGCAGCGCCTTGCCGACCTTCGCGGCACGGGGCGCCAACTCGGCCTGGACGGCGGGGGGTACGGCGAAGGCGACCGCCTCGCAGCGGTCGAGGAGCTCGTCGAAGGTCGCGGCGACGGCCGCGCCGTAGGGCGCCGCGGTCTCGGCCGCGGCTTCCGGGCGGCGGGCCCACACGGCGGCCAGCGTCGTCTCGGGTCCGGCGGCCAGCATCCGCGCGTGCATGACGCGCGCCCACGGCCCGGCGCCGACCAGGCCGACCCGCACCGGCGCGGGCGAGCCGGCGGCGGAGTCGGCGGGCGAAGGGCGGGAGCTGCTGTCGCTCATGAGGTCTCCGAGTAAACGAGTACGTGCGCGTGTGCGTGTACGTAGGTGGTGGTGTCGTCGATCAGGGCGTCGGCGCGTCAAGGCGCGCGTCCGCGCGATCCGGCGAGTAGAGG
>NZ_JBNNJZ010000723.1:0-3648 GCF_050270335.1 Streptomyces sp. NPDC059900 | reverse complement strand
CGGCCGATGTTGCCGCGCAGCAGAAGGAAGTTGACGACCTCGCGGATGGTCGGCACGGCGTGCTTGTGCTGGGTCAGGCCCATCGCCCAGCACACGACGGTGCGCTTGGAGGCGAGGACCATGGCGAGGGCTTCCTCGATGCGCTCGCGCTCCAGGCCCGTGGCCGCGAGGGTCTCGTCCCAGTCGGCGGTGCGCGCGGCCTCGGCGAACGCCTCGTACCCGTGGGTGTGCTCGCGGACGAACTCCTCGTCGACCGCGCCCTCCGTCTCCAGGACGAGCTTGTTCAGGAGCCGGAAGAGGGCCTGGTCGCCGCCGAGGCGGATCTGCAGGAACAGGTCGGTCAGGGCGGTGCCCTTGAGCATGCCCTGCGGGGTCTGCGGGTTCTTGAAGCGCTCCAGGCCCGCCTCGGGCAGCGGATTGACCGTGATGATCTTCGCGCCGTTGTTCTTCGCCTTCTCCAGGGCGGAGAGCATGCGCGGGTGGTTCGTGCCCGGGTTCTGCCCCGCGACGATGATCAGGTCCGACTTGTAGAGGTCCTCCAGGAGGACGCTGCCCTTGCCGACCCCGATGGTCTCCGTGAGGGCCGAGCCGGACGACTCGTGGCACATGTTCGAGCAGTCGGGCAGGTTGTTCGTGCCCAGCTCGCGGGCGAACAGCTGGTACAGGAACGCCGCTTCGTTGCTGGTGCGGCCCGAGGTGTAGTAAACGGACTCGTCCGGGCTCTCCAGCTCGGCGAGCTCCTCGGCGATGATGTCGAAGGCCCGCTCCCAGGAGACGGGTTCATAGCGCTCGGCGCCCTCCGCCAGATACACCGGGTGGGTGAGGCGGCCCTGCTGGCCCAGCCAGTACCCACTGCGCGTCGCGAGGTCCGAGACGGGGTGCGCGGCGAAGAAGTCGGGGGTGACGCGGCGCAGCGTGGCCTCCTCGGCGACCGCCTTCGCGCCGTTCTCGCAGAACTCCGCCTTGTGCCGGTGCTCCGGCTCGGGCCAGGCGCAGCCGGGGCAGTCGAAGCCGTCCTTCTGGTTGACCCGGAGCAGGGTCAGCGCCGTGCGCCGCACGCCCATCTGCTGCTGGGCGATGCGCAGCGTGTGCCCGATGGCGGGAAGCCCCGCCGCGGCATGCTGCACCTCGGCTACCTGCGGCGCGTCCTGGACGGGATCACCCTTGGGCGACTTCCTTGCCATGATCGGCTCCCCTTCGAGCACATGCGTGAGGTACGTCTCCGATCCTCCCACGCGCCGGTGACGGCGCGGTGGCGGGTAAGGGTTGGGCCTGAGTGTCAGTGGGGCGTGGCAGGATCGGGGACGTGGCAGAAAAAGCAGCGCAGAAGAAGTCCGAGACCGCGACGAAGCCCAGTGGCGAGCAGCGTCCGCGCCTGCTCCTCATGGACGGGCACTCCCTGGCCTACCGGGCGTTCTTCGCGCTGCCCGCGGAGAACTTCACGACCGCGACGGGCCAGCCGACGAACGCGATCTACGGCTTCGCGTCGATGCTGGCGAACACGCTGCGCGACGAGGCGCCCACGCACTTCGCGGTGGCCTTCGACGTCTCGCGCAAGACATGGCGCTCCTCGGAGTTCCCCGAGTACAAGGCGAACCGCTCCAAGACCCCGGACGAGTTCAAGGGCCAGGTCGAGCTGATCGGCGAGGTGCTCGACGCGATGAACGCGGTGCGCTTCGCGGTGGACGGCTTCGAGGCGGACGACGTCATCGCCACGCTCGCCACGCAGGCCGAGGCGGCCGGCTTCGACGTCCTGATCGTCACCGGCGACCGCGACTCCTTCCAGCTGATCACCGACCACGTGACGGTGCTCTACCCCACGAAGGGCGTCTCCGAGCTGACGCGCTTCACGCCGGAGAAGGTTGAGGAGAAGTACGGCCTCACGCCCGGCCAGTATCCGGACTTCGCGGCCCTGCGCGGCGACCCGTCGGACAACCTGCCGGGCATCCCCGGTGTCGGCGAGAAGACCGCCGCGAAGTGGATCAACCAGTTCGGTTCCTTCGCGGACCTCGTCGAGCGCGCCGAGGAGGTCAAGGGCAAGGCCGGCCAGAACTTCCGCGATCACCTGGACGCGGTGAAGCTGAACCGCCGCCTGACGGAGATGGTCCGGGACGTCGAGCTCCCCAAGGCCGTCGGCGACCTGGAGCGCGCTCCGTACGACCGCACGGCCCTGGCCATGGTCCTGGACACCCTGGAGATCCGTAACCCCTCGCTGCGCGAGCGTCTGCTCGCCGTCGACCCCGGCGCCGAGGAGGCCGAGCAGACCCCGGCCGAGCCCGGCGTGGAACTGGACGGCGCGGTGCTCGGCGCGGGCGAGGTCGGCCCGTGGCTCGCCGAGCACGGCAAGGCGGTCCTCGGTGTGGCCACGGTCGACACCTGGCAGCTCGGCACGGGCTCGGTGACCGAGGTCGCCCTCGCGGCGGCCGGCGGAGCGGCGGCCTGGTTCGACCCCTCCCGCCTGGACGAGGCCGACGAGAACGCCTTCGCGGCCTGGATCGCCGACCCGCAGAAGCCCAAGGTCCTGCACAACGCGAAGGCCGTGATGCGGGTCTTCCCGGAGCACGGCTGGAGCGTGGACGGCGTCACCATGGACACCGCCCTCGCCGCGTACCTGGTCAAGCCGGGCCGCCGCTCCTTCGCCCTGGACGCCCTGTCCCTGGAGTACCTCGGCCGGGAGCTGGCCCCCGCCTCCGCCGCCGAGGGACAGCTCGCCTTCGGTACGGAAGAGGACGACCAGGCCGAGGCCGACGCCCTGATGTCGCAGGCCCGCACGATCCTCGACCTGGGCACGGCCTTCGGCGAGAAGCTCAAGGAGGTCGGCGCCGGTGACCTCCTGACGGACATCGAACTGCCGACGTCCACCCTCCTGGCCCGCCTGGAGCGGCACGGCATCGCGGCGGACCGAGCCCATCTGGAGGCGATGGAGCAGCAGTTCGCGGGCGCGGTGCAGCAGGCGGTGAAGGAGGCGCACGACGCGGCGGGGCACGAGTTCAACCTCGGCTCGCCCAAGCAGCTCCAGGAAGTCCTCTTCGGGGAGCTGAACCTCCCCAAGACGAAGAAGACCAAGACCGGGTACACCACGGACGCGGACGCCCTGGCCTGGCTCGCGGCCCAGACCGAGAACGAACTGCCGGTCATCATGCTGCGCCACCGCGAGCAGGCGAAGCTGCGCGTCACGGTCGAGGGCCTCATCAAGGCGATCGCCGCGGACGGCCGCATCCACACCACGTTCAACCAGACGGTCGCGGCCACCGGCCGCCTCTCCTCCACGGAACCGAACCTCCAGAACATCCCGGTCCGCACGGACGAGGGCCGCGCGATCCGCCGCGGCTTCGTGGTCGGCGAGGGCTTCGAGTCCCTGATGACCGCGGACTACAGCCAGATCGAACTGCGCGTGATGGCCCACCTCTCCGAGGACGAGGGCCTCCTTGAGGCGTTCGAGTCGGGCGAGGACCTGCACACGACCGTGGCCTCCCAGGTGTTCGGCGTGGAGGGCTCCGCCGTCGACGCCGAGATGCGCCGCAAGATCAAGGCCATGTCGTACGGCCTGGCGTACGGCCTCTCCGCGTTCGGCCTCTCCCAGCAGCTGAACATCGAGGCGGGCGTGTCTCTTTAACTGATGGACTCCTACTTGTTTCTGTTGGTCTT
>NZ_JBNNJZ010000722.1:0-3670 GCF_050270335.1 Streptomyces sp. NPDC059900 | reverse complement strand
GTGGCCGCCGGGATCTTCGCGCCCAAGGTCATCAGCCGCTTCGGGGCGCGCCGCACCCTGGTCGTCTCGCTCCTTGGCCAGGGCCTGTTCATCGCGGCGCTCCTCGGCATCGACGAGGGCAGCTGGTCCGTCTGGCTCGCGACGGCGGGCGTCTCGGTGGCGAGCATGTTCCACCTGGGCGCGATCATCTCGTACGGCGTGACGGTCACGTCGGGTGTGCCGGACGAGGAGCAGGGCCTGGCCACCGGCCTGGTGACGTCCACCCAGCAGGTGGGCATCACGATCGGCATCCCGCTCCTGGGAGTCCTGGCCACCACCGGCACGGATCTCCTGGCCGGGACGCGGACGGTGCTCCTGATCGACGCGGCGGTGGTGCTCGCGGCGGCGGCCCTGATCGCGGTGGGCCTGCGCACCCGGCGCAACGCCTAGGGCGCCGGCGTACGGCTCAGGGTCGGTCGAGCCGCAGTCGTTCCGCCTTGGGGAGCCCGGCCACCACCAAGTCGTACGAGTCCTCGACGAGCTCCCGGACCTGCTGGTCCGGGAGCTTCGCGTCGGCCGTCACGGTGTTCCAGTGCCGCTTGTTCATGTGCCATCCCGGCACGATCTCCGGGTGCGCGGCCCGCAGCTGGACCGCCATGTCCGGATCGCACTTCAGGTTCACCTTCAGCGGCTTCGCGTCCAGGGAGCTCAGCGCGAACATCTTCCCGGCGACCTTGAAGACGGAAGCCTCGGGGCCGAACGGGAACTCCTCCACAACGGCGTTGAAGGAAAGACAGAAAGCGCGCAGCTCCTGCGGGGTCACCCTGACGTCTCCTTCTCCGCGCCCTGGTCCACGACCGGCTCCACGAGCACCGTCACGATCTTGTTCCGCCGCCCGGCCGCGGACTCCGCGGTGAGCTTCAGCTCGCGGCCGTCCGGCAGCGGCACAAAGGCCGAGGCGTCGGCGATCGGCACCCGGCCGAGCGCCTTGGCGAGGAGGCCGCCGACCGTCTCGACGTCCTCGTCGTCGAACTCGTCGAGCCCGAAGAGCTCGCCGAGGTCACCGATGTCGAGGCGCGCGGTGACGCGGTAGCAGCCGTCGTCCAGCTCCTCGACGGGCGGCAGTTCACGGTCGTACTCGTCGGTGATCTCGCCGACGATCTCTTCGAGGATGTCCTCGATGGTGACGATCCCCGCCGTGCCGCCGTACTCGTCGATGACGACGGCGACGTGGTTGCGCTGCTGCTGCATCTCGCGAAGCAGGTCACCCGCGTTCTTCGTGTCGGGCACGAACGTCGCCGGGCGCATCGCCGTCGACACCAGGTCCGACTCGGCTTCGCGGTTGATGTGCGTCTTGCGGGCCAGGTCCTTGAGATAGACCATGCCGACGACGTCGTCCTCGCTCTCGCCCGTCACCGGGATCCGCGAGAAGCCGGAGCGCAGGGCGAGGGTGAGCGCCTGCCGGATGGTCTTGAAGCGCTCGATGGCGACCAAGTCCGTCCGGGGCACCATGACTTCGCGTACGAGGGTGTCGCCGAGCTCGAAGACGGAGTGCACCATGCGGCGCTCCTCGTCCTCGATGAGCGATTCCTTCTCGGCGAGGTCGACCATCGCGCGCAGCTCGGCCTCGGAGGCGAACGGGCCGCGCCTGAAGCCCTTGCCGGGCGTGAGGGCGTTGCCGATGAGGATCAGGAGCGGCGGGATCGGGCCCATGATGCGGGCAAGGGGCAGCAGGACGTACGCGGCGGCGGTCGCGGTGTTGAGCGGGTGCTGGCGGCCGATGGTGCGCGGCGACACGCCCACGGCCACGTACGACACGAGGACCATCACCGCGATGGCGACGGCGAGCGCCTCCCACGTCTGCGCGAATTCGTTCAGGCAGGCGTACGTCACCAGGGACGCTGCGGCCATCTCGCACGCGACGCGCACGAGCAGCGCCACGTTGAGATAGCGGGTGGGGTCGGCGGCGACCTGCGCGAGCTTCGCGCTGCCGCGCCGCCCGGAGCGGACCGCCTCGTCCGCGCGGAAGCTGGAGGTGCGGGCGATGCCCGCCTCGGCGCAGGCCGCGAGCCAGGCGACGACGACCAGGGCGACGGCGCCCGCGATCAGCTGGAAACTCATGGCCGCCCTACGAGACGGTGGGCGCCGGAGACGGCCCGGTCAGGCCGTTCTCGGCGCGCCAGCCGTCGACGATCGCCGCCTGGAGGCCGAACATCTCGGCCTTCTCGTCCGGCTCCTCGTGGTCGTACCCAAGGAGGTGCAGCACGCCGTGGACGGTGAGCAGCTGGAGCTCCTCGTCCATGGAGTGCTCCGTGGGCGCTTCCTTGCCCTGCCTGAGCGCGACCTCGGGGCACAGCACGATGTCGCCGAGGAGGCCCTGCGGGGCCTCCTCCTCGTCCTTGGCGGGCGGACGCAGCTCGTCCATCGGGAAGGACATGACGTCCGTCGGTCCCGGCAGGTCCATCCACTGGATGTGGAGCTGCTCCATGGCGTCGGCGTCCACGACGATCACCGAGAGCTCGGAGAGCGGGTGGATGCGCATCCGCGCGAGGGCGTGGCGGGCGATGTCGAGGATCGCCTGCTCGTCGACCTCGGTTCCGGATTCGTTGTTGACGTCGATCGACATGGTGCGGCTTCCGCTACTTCCCGTTTTTCTTGTTCTGCTGACTGTCGTCGTACTTCTCGTACGCGTCGACGATACGGCCGACCAGCTTGTGCCGTACGACATCGTGGGACGTGAGCCGCGAGAAGTGCACGTCGTCGATGCCCTCCAGGATGTCCTGGACCTGGCGCAGACCCGACTTCGTGCCGTTCGGCAGGTCGACCTGGGTGACGTCGCCCGTGATCACGATCTTCGATTCGAAGCCGAGGCGGGTGAGGAACATCTTCATCTGCTCGACGCTGGTGTTCTGCGCCTCGTCCAGGATGATGAACGCGTCGTTCAGCGTGCGACCGCGCATGTACGCCAGCGGGGCGACCTCGATGGTCCCCGCGGCCATCAGGCGCGGGATGGAGTCGGGGTCGAGCATGTCGTGCAGCGCGTCGTACAACGGACGCAGATACGGGTCGATCTTTTCGTAGAGCGTGCCCGGCAGGAAGCCGAGCCGCTCGCCGGCCTCGACGGCGGGGCGGGTCAGGATGATGCGGTTGACCTGCTTGGCCTGGAGCGCCTGCACGGCCTTGGCCATGGCGAGGTACGTCTTGCCGGTGCCGGCGGGGCCGATGCCGAAGACGATCGTGTTCTTGTCGATGGCGTCGACGTAGCGCTTCTGGTTGAGCGTCTTGGGGCGGATCGTGCGGCCGCGGGACGAGAGGATGTTCTGCGTGAGGACCTCGGCCGGGGTCTCCTGGCCGTCGCCCTCGCCTGCCTCGTCCGCCCTGAGCATGGCGATCGAGCGTTCCACTGCGTCCTCCGTCATGGGCTGTCCGGTGCGGAGCACCAGCATCATCTCGTCGAAAAGCCGCTGGATGAGAGCCACTTCACGGGCCTCTCCGACAGCGCTGATCTCATTGCCCCGGACATGGATGTCGGCCGCCGGGAAGGCCTTCTCGATCACGCGCAACAGGGCGTCTCCGGAGCCGAGTACCGTCACCATCGGGTGGTTCGCCGGAACGGTGAAGTGTGCTCGCGACTGGCCCTGGGCAGGGGTACGAGCTGTGGGTGTCTGAGTCATGGGCCGGCACTATGGCC
>NZ_JBNNJZ010000721.1:0-3679 GCF_050270335.1 Streptomyces sp. NPDC059900 | reverse complement strand
GTGCAGAACCAAGCAGCACCCAAGCAGCACCCACGCTCTTCGGAGCCCCAGTTCGTCTCGGGCCGTCCCCCGGGTCGTGCGCCCAACGCACCATCCCAAATCCCGCAGTCTCCACAGGCCCCACCCTTGAACGACCGGCCTGTTGCGGGTGCCCCTATGAACCTTGGGAGTTAGGCACCATGACCCAGCAGTCAACGGAGCCGAAGACCACGCCGGAAGACGCGGGCAACGGCTCGCGCGTCCCGGCCGGCAGGTCTTGGCTCGACCGGTATTTCCACATAACCCACAGAGGATCGACGGTCGGCCGGGAGGTGCGTGGCGGCATCACCACCTTCATGGCGATGGCCTACATCATCCTGCTGAACCCCGTGATCCTCTCGGTGCCCGACGCCACGGGACACCGCCTCGACGGTGATCAGCTGACCACCGCCACCGTCTTCGCGGCGGCCGCCACCACCATCGTCATGGGCATCCTCGGCAATGTGCCGCTCGCCCTCGCGGCGGGACTCGGTGTCTCCGCCGTCATGGCCTTCCAGGTCGCCCCGGAGATGACCTGGGGCAACGCGATGGCGATGTGCATCATCTACGGCGTCATCATCATCCTGCTGGTCCTCACCGGCCTGCGGACCCTGATCATGGACGCGATCCCCCTGGCGCTGAAGCACGCCATCACCATGGGTATCGGCATGTTCGTCACGCTGATCGGCCTGGTCCAGGCGGGCTTCGTCACCTCCATGCCGTCCAAGCACGGCGACATGGGCGCGAAGCCGATCCAGATGGGCATCGACGACAAGCTCATCGGCTGGCCCGTCGTCTGCTTCGCCGTCACCGTCCTGCTGATCTTCGTGCTCCAGGTCCGCAAGGTGCCGGGCGCGATCCTCATCGGCATCGTCGGCGGCACCGTGTTCGCCGCGATCGTCAACCAGGTCGCCGGCATGAGCAAGGCGGACTGGGGCCTGAACGCCCCCGAGCTCGACGGCTCCATCGTCTCGTCGCCCGACTTCGGGCTCTTCGGCGAAGTGTCCTTCAGCGGCATCGGCGACATCGGCGGCATCACCGTGGGTGTCATCGTCTTCACCCTGGTCCTCGCCGGCTTCTTCGACGCCATGGGCACCATCATCGGCATCGGCCAGCAGGCCAACCTCGCCGACAAGGACGGCAAGATGCCGGGCCTGAACAAGGCCCTGGCGATCGACGGTGCCGGCGGTGTCGTCGGCGGCCTGGCCGGAGCCTCGGGCCAGACCGTCTTCGTCGAGTCCACCGCGGGTGTCGGCGACGGTGCGCGCACCGGCTTCGCCAGCGTCGTCACCGGCCTCGGCTTCGCGCTCTGCCTCTTCTTCACCCCGCTGGCCCAGCTCATCCCGACCCAGGTCGCCGCCGCGGCGCTCGTCGTCATCGGCGCGATGATGCTGAGCAACGCCCGGCACATCGACTGGACCGACCAGGCCACCAGCATCCCGGTGTTCCTGACCACGGTCCTGATGCCGTTCACGTACTCCATCACGGTGGGTATCGCGGCCGGTGTCGTCGCCCACGTCCTCATCAAGGCCGCGCAGGGCAAGGTCCGGGAGATCGGCTGGCTCATGTGGGTGCTCGCGCTCGTGTTCCTCGCCTTCTTCGCGCTCCATCCGATCGAGAACTGGATGGGCGTCAAGTAGCCCTTCCTTTTTGACCACACACCCGTTAGGAGACGGACATGCTGGACATCGCCGAAGAGTTGGACCGGTGGGTCGAGCAGGGACGCGACTTCGCCGTCGCCACCGTGGTGGCGGTCGGCGGCAGCGCGCCCCGGCAGCCGGGCGCGGCCCTGGCCGTCGACTCGGACGGCACCGCGATCGGCTCCGTCTCCGGCGGGTGTGTGGAAGGCGCCGTCTACGACCTGTGCCGGCAGGCACTCGAAGACGGCCAGAGCGTGCTCGAACGCTTCGGATACAGCGACGAGGACGCCTTCGCCGTGGGCCTGACCTGCGGCGGCATCATCGACATCCTCGTCACCCCGGTCCGCGCCGACTCGCCGGTGCGGCCGGTCTTCGCCGCCGCGCTCACGGCGGCCGCCTCGGGCGAGCCCGCGGCGCTCGCCCGGATCACCGCCGGGCCCCCGGAACTCGTGGGGCGGGCGCTTCTCGTACGTTCGGACGCCGACGCCGCTCATGAGGGCGGGCTCGGCGGCCACCCCGAGCTTGACCGCACGGCGGCGGGCGAGGCCCGCGCGATGCTGGACGCGGGGCGCACGGGCACGGTCGAGATCGGCGAGGACGGCTCGCGCTGCGGGCAGCCGCTCACGCTCCTTGTCGAGTCCAGCGTCCCGCCGCCCCGCATGATCGTGTTCGGCGCCATCGACTTCGCTTCGGCGCTCGTCAGGATGGGCAAGTTCCTCGGCTACCGCGTCACCGTGTGTGACGCGCGGCCCGTGTTCGCCACCCCGGCGCGCTTCCCCGACGCCGACGAGATCGTCGTCGAGTGGCCGCACAAATACCTGGAGCGCACGGAGGTCGACGGGCGCACCGTCCTGTGCGTCCTCACCCACGACGCCAAGTTCGACGTCCCCCTGCTCGAACTGGCCCTGCGGCTCCCGGTCGCCTATGTGGGCGCGATGGGATCGCGCCGCACCCACCAGGACCGCAACGCCCGGCTGCGCGAAGTCGGCGTCAGCGAGCTGGAGCTGACCCGCCTGCGCTCGCCCATCGGCCTCGACCTCGGTGCGCGCACCCCGGAGGAGACGGCCCTGTCGATCGCCGCGGAGATCGTCGCGAACCGGCGCGGCGGCAGCGGGGTCTCGCTGACGGGCGCGCACACGCCGATCCACCACGACGGCTCGGGGCGGCCCGCGGGGCGCATCGGGTCCGTGGCCTGACGGCCCGGGGTTCGCCGCCCTGATTCGACGTCCGCACCCACCGAACGGTTGCGCTGCCCGAGATCCACGGGTTCATGTCATATGCCTGCTACGTTGCGTTACAAAATGACCACTTTGTGACGCAATGGGAGCATCCGTGAAGGTCGCCTGCGTCGGCGGCGGTCCCGCCGCCCTGTACCTCTCGATCCTGCTCAAGCGGCAGGACCCGTCCCACGACATCACCGTCCACGAACGGAACCCGGCCGGTTCGACCTACGGCTGGGGGGTCACCTACTGGGGCGGGCTGCTCGAGAAGCTCCACGCCGGCGACCCCGAGTCGGCGGAGGCCATCAGCGAGCACTCGGTCCGCTGGAGCGACGGCATCGCGCACGTCGGCGACCGCACCACCGTCCACCACGGCGACGAAGGCCACGGCATCGGGCGCCACCGGCTGCTCGACATCCTCGCCGGGCGGGCACGGGCACTCGGTGTACACATCGAGTACGAGTCGGAGATCACGGCCGCGGCCCAGCTGCCCGGCGCCGACCTCGTCGTCGCGGGCGACGGCGTCAGGAGCGCGCTGCGCGAACGCCACGCGGGCCACTTCGGCCCGGAGATCTCGGTCGGCCGCAACAAGTACATCTGGCTCGGCACCAGCAAGGTCTTCGACTCCTTCACCTTCGCCTTCACGGAGACCGAACACGGCTGGATCTGGTGCTACGGCTACCGCTTCAGCGACGAGCAGAGCACCTGCGTCATCGAGTGCTCCCCGGAGACCTGGACGGGCCTGGGCCTGCACGAGGCGAGCGAGGCCCGCGGTCTCGCCCTCCTGGAGCGGCTCTTCGC
>NZ_JBNNJZ010000720.1:0-3690 GCF_050270335.1 Streptomyces sp. NPDC059900 | reverse complement strand
CACTCTGTCCTAAGTTTCCACGACGAGATGCCCCCGGTGCGGTGATATCACCGCACCGGGGGCACCCCGGACATACGTACGGACTATGAAGGAGGGGGTCAGCCCTCGTCGGCCGCGGAGGCCTTGACGCCGGCCGGCGCCTGCTCCGCCGCAGCGGTCTTCTTCGTCGTCTTCGACGCCTTCTTGGCCGTCGTCTTCTTGGCGGCCGTCTTCTTGGCCGCGGTCTTCTTGGCGGCCGCCTTCTTCGCGGGCGCCTTCTTGGCGGCGGTCTTACGCGCCGTCTTCTTGGCCGGAGCGGCTTCCTCGGCGGGCGCACCGGCGTCCGCCGCGGGCTGCTCCGGGGCCGCAGGGGCCTCAGCGGCCTTCTCGGCCGTCGGGACGACCAGGACGGCCGCCTCCGCGGACGCGGTCGGCGCGGTGGCCTTGCGGACCGCACGGCGGCGCGGACGGGCCGGGGCGGCGTCGGCGGGGGCCTCGGCCACCGGCTCGGCGACGACCGGCTCCGCGACGGGCTCCGCCTTGGGCGCCTCGGTGACGATCACCTCGGCGGCTTCCGGCTCGGCGCTCTGCGCGGCCTTCGGCGAACCCGCGGGCGCCGTGGCCTTGCGGGTCGCACGACGGCGCGTACGGCCCTTGGGGGCGGCGTCGGCGGTGTCGGCAACGGGAGCCTCGGGGGCGGCCTCGACGGCAGCCTCCTCGGCGGGCACGACCGGAGCCTCGACGACCGGGTCCTCGGCGGCCGGAGCCTCGGCCGTGGCGGCCTGCCGGGACTTGGACCGCTTCTTCTCGGCCTTCTCCGCCTTCTCCGGCTTGTCTGCCTTCGCCGTCTTCTCCGCCTTCGGGGCGGACTCGGCGACGGGCGCGGCCTCCGCCTTCGGGGCGCCGGCCGGAGCCGAGGCCCGACGGGTCGCCCTGCGGCGCGAGCGACCGCCGCGGGACGCCGCGGCCTCGGCCTCGGACGCGCTGCTGTAGAGCTCCTCGTCCGGCACGAACTCGGGCGCCGGGAGCGCCACCGGGGCGGCGGTCTCCGCGGCGACCTCGGCCTCGGTCTCGACCTCGTCCGTGTTCTCGGGGCTCTCGTGGCCCTCGTGCTCGTGCGTGTGCTCCTGGCCCTGCTCGGAGCCGCCGCGCCCGCGCTTCTTGCGCTTGCCGCCGCCACCGGCGGAGGTCGGCTGCTCCATGTGCACGATCACGCCGCGGCCGTTGCAGTGGACACAGGTCTCGGAGAAGGACTCCAGGAGGCCCTGGCCGACCCGCTTGCGGGTCATCTGCACGAGACCCAGCGAGGTGACCTCGGCCACCTGGTGCTTCGTACGGTCACGGCCCAGGCATTCGAGCAGCCGCCGCAGGACCAGGTCACGGTTGGACTCGAGCACCATGTCGATGAAGTCGATGACGACGATGCCGCCCAGGTCACGCAGGCGCAGCTGGCGCACGATCTCCTCGGCCGCTTCGAGGTTGTTCCTCGTCACGGTCTCTTCGAGGTTGCCGCCCTGACCGGTGAACTTGCCGGTGTTGACGTCGACGACGATCATCGCCTCGGTCTTGTCGATCACCAGCGAGCCGCCGCTGGGCAGCCAGACCTTGCGGTCCAGGGCCTTCGCCAGCTGCTCGTCGATCCGGTACGTAGCGAAGACGTCGACCTCGGACGTCCACCGGGAGAGGCGGTCCGCCAGGTCGGGGGCGACGTGGGAGACGTATCCGTGGATGGTCTCCCAGGCCTCCTCGCCGCTGACGATGACCTTCGAGAAGTCCTCGTTGAAGATGTCGCGGACGACACGGACGGTCATGTCCGGCTCGCCGTACAGGAGGCTCGGCGAGCTCGTGGAGGCCGCCTTCGCCTTCTTCTGGATCTCTTCCCACTGCTGCTGGAGACGCTCGACGTCGCGGCGCAGCTCGTCCTCGCTCGCGCCCTCGGCGGCGGTGCGCACGATGACGCCCGCGTCCTCGGGGACGATCTTCTTGAGGATGGTCTTCAGACGCGCGCGCTCGGTGTCGGGCAGCTTGCGGCTGATGCCGGTCATCGAGCCCTCGGGCACGTAGACCAGGTAGCGGCCGGGCAGCGAGACCTGCGAGGTCAGGCGGGCGCCCTTGTGGCCGATCGGGTCCTTCGTGACCTGCACGAGGACCGACTGGCCGGACTTGAGCGCCGACTCGATGCGGCGGGGGCCGTTGGCCATCCCGAGCGCCTCGAAGTTGACCTCACCGGCGTAGAGCACCGCGTTGCGGCCCTTGCCGATGTCGATGAAGGCGGCCTCCATGGACGGCAGCACGTTCTGGACCTTGCCCAGGTAGACGTTGCCGACGTACGAGGTGGCCTGCTCCTTGTTGACGTAGTGCTCGACGAGCACGTTGTCCTCGAGGACGCCGATCTGGGTGCGCTCGCCGTTCTGGCGTACGACCATGACGCGTTCGACGGCCTCGCGGCGCGCCAGGAACTCGGCCTCGGTGATGATCGGCACCCGGCGGCGGCCCTGCTCGCGGCCTTCGCGGCGGCGCTGCTTCTTGGCCTCCAGGCGGGTCGAGCCCTTGATGGACTGGACCTCGTCGGCGCCGGTGCCGGGCTCGCGCTCTTCCTTCTTGCGCGGCTCGCGGACCTTGACGACCGTGCGCTCCGGGTCGCCGTCGACCGCGCTCTCGCCCTCACCGGAGTCACCGGCACGGCGACGGCGGCGACGACGGCGACGGCTGCTGCTGGAGCCGGCGCCCGCGCCGTTGTCCTCGTCCTCGTCGGACTCGGCGGCGTCTTCGGTGTCCTTGCCGTCCTTGGCGTCCTTGGAGTCCCTGGAGTCCTTGGCGTCCTCGGCGGCGTCCGGCTCGGAATCGGCGTCCGAGTCCTGCTGGTCGCCGGAGTCGTCGGCGGACTCACCGCGGCGGCGGCGACGGCCACCACGACGGCGACGGCGGCCGTGACGCTCACCGGAGTCGTCGGACTCGTCGTTGTCGTTGTTGTCGTTGTCCTCGGCGGCGTCCTCGGGCTCTTCGGCCTCGGCGGGCTGCGGGGCCGCCTTGGTCTGCTCGCGCTCGGCGGCGGGCTGCTCGTCGGAGGCCCGGCCGCGGCGGCGGCGACGGCGCGGACCCGTCTCCTCCTCCGCCACGGGGGCGGCGGCCACGGGCTCGGCCTCGACCTCTTCGGCGGGCTCGTCGGCCGCTTCGGCGGCGGCAGCGGCGGCCGCGCTCTCCGGGGTCTGGAACATCGGCGCGGCGAACACCGGCGCCTGAAAAACGGCGACGGCGGGGCGCGGCTTCCTGCCGGAGCCCTCCTCGCCGTCACCGGCACGCGTCGCCTTGCGGGCCCGCGCCGGGGCGGGGGCCGAGAATCCGGCGGCGGCCTTGCGGGTGGCACGGCGGGGACGGCGGCCGGTGGGCGCGTCCTCCTCGGCGGTCTCCGCTTCGGGGGTCTTCTTGCTCGCGGCGGGCGCGGCGGCAGCGGCGGGCGCGGCGTCGGCCTCGGCTGCGGGGGCCTGCTCGGCGGCCTGCGGCTCGGCGGCGGGCGCGGACGCACCGCGGGTCGCGCGGCGGCGGGCGCGGCGCGGGGCGGCGTCACCGGACTCCGGCTGCGCCTCGGGCACAGCCTCGGCGGCGGGCGCCTCTGCGGCGGCCTCGGCGCCCTGCGGCGCACCGGCGGGAGCCGAGGCGCGACGGGTGGCACGGCGGCGGCGCGGCGCGGGAGTGGTCTCTTCGGGCTCG
>NZ_JBNNJZ010000719.1:0-3698 GCF_050270335.1 Streptomyces sp. NPDC059900 | reverse complement strand
CGACAGTTCCGCAAGGTCAGATCGATGAAATTCGTTGTCTGAAGCTTCAATAGTCACGGATTTCGCAGCTACGGGCCCCCGGGTATGTTGAAAGCGTCGGTGTACCGACTAGGGTGGGTGTCTCATCCACTGGACATCTGACTGGAGGGCCGGAAGTGACCACCGAGCTGCGCCGCCTGCGTAACTACATCGACGGAGAATTCCGGGACGCCGCCGACGGCCGGACCACCGAAGTGGTCAACCCCGCCAACGGCGAGTCCTACGCAACCGCGCCCCTGTCGGGGCAGGCCGACGTCGACGCCGCCATGGAGGCGGCCGCCGCCGCGTTCCCTGCCTGGCGTGACCTGGTGCCGGGCGAGCGCCAGAAGTACCTCCTCAAGATCGCCGACGCGTTCGAGGAGCGCGCCGAGGAGCTCATCGCGGCCGAGGTCGAGAACACGGGCAAGCCGACCGGGCTCACGCGGTCCGAGGAAATCCCGCCCATGGTCGACCAGATCCGCTTTTTCGCGGGCGCGGCCCGGATGCTCGAAGGCCGCGCGGCCGGCGAGTACATGGAGGGTCTGACCTCCATCATCCGCCGCGAGCCGATCGGTGTCTGCGCGCAGGTCGCGCCGTGGAACTACCCGATGATGATGGGCGTATGGAAGTTCGCCCCGGCGCTCGCCGCGGGCAACACCGTCGTCCTCAAGCCCTCGGACACGACCCCCGCGTCGACCGTCCTGATGGCCGAGATCATCGGCTCCATCGTCCCCAAGGGCGTCTTCAACGTCGTCTGCGGCGACCGTGACACCGGCCGTGCGATGGTCGAGCACCACACCCCGGCGATGGCCTCCATCACCGGTTCCGTGCGCGCCGGCATGCAGGTCGCCGAGTCCGCCTCCAAGGACCTCAAGCGGGTCCACCTGGAGCTGGGCGGCAAGGCGCCGGTCGTCGTCTTCGAGGACGCCGACATCGCCAAGGCCGTCGAGGACATCTCCGTGGCGGGCTTCTTCAACGCGGGCCAGGACTGTACGGCCGCCACGCGCGTGCTCGTCCACGAGTCCATCCACGACGAGTTCGTCACCGCGCTCGCCAAGGCCGCGGCCGACACGAAGACCGGCCAGCCGGACGACGAGGACGTGCTCTTCGGCCCGCTCAACAACGCCAACCAGCTGAAGCAGGTCTCCGGCTTCATCGACCGCCTCCCGGCGCACGCCAAGGTCGAGGCCGGTGGTCAGCGGGTCGGCGAGAAAGGCTTCTTCTACGCCCCGACCGTCGTCTCCGGCCTCAAGCAGGACGACGAGATCATCCAGAACGAGGTCTTCGGCCCGGTCATCACCGTCCAGTCCTTCACGGACGAGGCGCAGGCCGTGTCGTACGCGAACGGCGTGGACTACGCCCTTGCGTCCTCGGTCTGGACGCAGAACCACGCGCGTGCGATGCGCATGTCCAAGGTCCTCGACTTCGGCTGCGTCTGGATCAACACGCACATCCCGCTGGTCGCGGAGATGCCGCACGGCGGCTTCAAGAAGTCCGGCTACGGCAAGGACCTCTCGGCGTACGGCTTCGACGACTACACGCGCATCAAGCACGTGATGACGTCGATCGAGGGCTGAGGCCGCGCAGTTCCCCGCGCTCCCCTGAGGGACGCCGGATTCCGCCCCCGCGTACGACATGTGCGCGGGGGCGGTGCTGTGTCAACTCCGCGGCCGCGCACGGTGATCGACAGGGTGTCGCTTCCCGGCCGCCCGGCTCGACGCAGCGTCCATTGCCCCCGCGTGAGACGCGGGCGCATGCTGCCGGAGTGCGAGCGAACCCCAGAGCAGCCTCCTCAGTGTCCCGCCGGTCCGTCTCCCGCCGGTCCCTGCTGCGTGTCCTCGGCGGCGGGGCGGCCGTCGGCGCGCTCGCGGGGTGCGGGGTGCCCGCCGCGTACATCGGGCCCGGGGAACGCGGAGCGGAGGACCGCTCGCGCCGGGACAAGAGCCTGACCTTCGCCAACTGGCCGCTGTACATCGACACCGACGACGATGACTCGGCCAAGCGGCCCACGCTCGACGCCTTCGAGAAGCGGACCGGCATCGACGTCCGCTACACGGAGGAGATCAACGACAACGACGAGTTCTTCGGCAAGATCAGCCCTTCCCTGATGAACCACCAGGAGACCGGCCGCGACCTCATCGTCATCAGCGACTGGATGTGCGCGCGCTTCGTGCGGCTCGGCTGGGTGCAGGAGATGGACCGCGCCCGGCAGCCGAACGTCACCAAGTACCTCGACCCGCTGCTGCGTTCACCCGGCTTCGACCCCGGCCGCAAGAACACCGTGCCCTGGCAGTCCGGCATCACCGGCATCGCGTACAACAAGCGCAGGCTGGGCCGGGAGATCAAGCACGTATCCGACCTGTGGGACGACGATCTCAAGGGCCGCGTCACGCTGCTCTCGGGGCTCGACGAGTCGTTCGCGCTGCTCATGCAGGGCGACGGCGTCGACATCACCAAGTGGAAGGCAGACGACTTCCACCGGATGTGCGACCGGGTGGAGAAGCTGGTCTCCTCCAAGCACATCCGTCGCTTCACCGGCAACGACTACATCAAGGACCTCTCCAGCGGCGACGTCCTGGCCTGTCAGGCCTACAGCGGCGACGTCATCCAGCTCCAGGCGGACGACCCGGACATCGAGTTCGTCGTCCCCGAGGAGGGGGCGGAACTCTGGGCGGAATCCCTGATGATCCCCAACCTGGCCCGCCACAAGCGGAACGCGGAACGGCTCGTCGACTACTACTACGAGCCCGAGGTGGCCGCCGAGCTCGCCGCCTGGGTCAACTACGTCTGCCCGGTCCCGGCCGCGCGCGACGTCCTCGCCTCGTCCAAGGACAAGGAGCTGGCTGCCCTTGCCGAGGACCCGCTGATCTTCCCGGACGACGCGATGCGGGGGCGGCTCGCGATCGCGCGGGACATCACGTCACAGGAGCGGACGGAGTTCGCCAAGCGGTGGAACGCGATCGCGGGGCTGTAGCGGGGGCGTCCTTCAGGAGCGGCGCCGGCGCAGGGCTTCCCGGGTGTCCTCGGCCGCGTAAGTGATGGTCAGCTGCCAGGTCTTCAGCTTGTCCGCCGCCTTCGACGCGACCGTCCGCCACTTGAACCACAGGGGCAGTTTCACAAACGGCACGTAGTCGAGGGTGTCGTCGACGGCCGTCTGCGCGAAGCCGCCGTGACCCTCCGCACGCAGCGCGGCGTACAGCTCCGGTGTCAGCTCTCCGTTGAGGCGGGCCGCGGTGCCCGCCGCGGTGTACGCGAAGCCGCGCTGGCCGCGGTCGGCCAGGCGCATCGCCCTGAGGATGCGGGGCGATGCCTCCTCCAGCGCGCAGTTGAAGGCCAGCCCGATCGCGGCCGTACCGAGGTGCTGCTCGCCGCGCTCGTAGGCCGCGTCCCACTCGGCGGGGTCGTCAATGCCGAGCAGCCCTTCGCCACTCGTCCAGTCCCACTGGGCCACCACGGCCGGGCCTCCTTGATTCGCGGGCTCCATTTGAACACCCGCGAGTCGCGTTCCGTTTCATAGGTAACTGCACGGCTCGCGACGAGAAGAGGAACGAAAGTGATGCCCAAGCGAACCGGCCTCCGTGCGGTGGTCGCCGCTCTGCCCGCCGTCCTTCTCACCGCGGCCGTCTCGTCCCCGGTGTTCGCGGCGGACACCCCCGCCAATCAGATCGACCTGGCCTCGC
>NZ_JBNNJZ010000718.1:0-3703 GCF_050270335.1 Streptomyces sp. NPDC059900 | reverse complement strand
GGCATGGAGGCGCCCTCCTGGGGTGGGACCGGGATGCTGAACGCCGGACCATCAGACAGAAGACGTCTGACGTCCTGGCGGCAGACGGGACCCTAGGCAGCGTCCCCGACGGCCGTCAAGGGCTCCGCTCTGCCGGAAACACGACCCGGCAGAGCCATCGGGAGGGCGCAGGAGCAGGTCAGGCTTGGGCGGCGTCGCGGGCGCGGGCCTCGGAGATCCGGCGCCGCACCGGTGCGTAGTGCTCGCTCAGCGACTGCATGAAGGCAGCGGCGTCACCGGCCCGCGCGGCGTCCACGATTTTCTGGTGCGCGGCGATGGTCTCGGTCTCGTCGGCGTGCGTGAATCCGTCCAGGTGCGGCGCGACGATCGCGTACACGTCCCAGAAGGCCATCGAGAGCTGCTCGACCAGCTCGTTGCCGAGCGGCTCCACGAGCAGTGCGTGAAAGGCCCGGTCCGCCTCCACGAAGCCGCGCCCCTCCCCCGCGCCCTCGCGCATGTCGGCCACGAGGCTCTGCAGCGTGTCGAGTTGGCCGGAGTCGAGCGCCGTGACGATGCGGTCGGCCATCCCGCGCTCGACGAGCTCACGTACGTCCACGAGGTCCGCGAGCACCTGGAAGTCGTCGCCCGGTGACAGCAGACCGCGGAAGGTCAGACTCTCCACCAGGGCCGACAGGCTCAGCCTGCCGACGTAGGTGCCGTGGCCGTGGCGGACCTCGACGATGTCCAGGGCGTTGAGGATCTTGACGGCCTCGCGGACGCTGGAGCGGCTCGCGCCCAGCGCCTCGCACAGGGCCGGCTCAGTGGGCAGCGGGTCCCCAGGGCGCAGCCGCTCCTCCAGGATGTAGCGCTTGATGCCCTCGACGACCTCCTGCCGCAGCAGTTGCCGTCCGGGTTTCGCACCGGACGCCGGCGCTCCGGGCATGGGAGAACTCCCCACCTCTTGACCCCTTTCGATTGCCAAGCTACGTTCCCACGCTATCAAGGCATCAGACATCTTACGTCTTATGTCCGAGTTCCGGCCGATCTGCCGCCGCGGACGGCGTGATCGCCGGGGTGAAGGACTCCGGCGGCGAGACGGCACGTTCCGCCGACTTGCCCCAGGGACAACAGACTTGGCGGAGTTCTCGGTGCTCACCGGACATGAGCCGGTCGTCGACGCGACGATGCTCTCGGAGCCTTCAAGACGGCCCTGATGCGTGCGGGGCTGTCCCGGGCCCGCTGATCTCGCGGGGCGCCGTCCCGGCAGGCCCGTCGGGGAACAGCCTGGCCAGCGGACGGATGAGGCAGCGCGTCACGCACCAGGCGACCGAGAGGGAGGCGAAGAGAAGAGCGACGTCCGCGGCCGCGTGCACGAGTCCGGCCGGGGCGGCCCGCCCGATCAGGATCGAGCCGGACAGGCTGGTGATCCAGCCCACCACCGTCAGCAGGGAGGCGGCGACGGATACCGGCACGCCGCCGAGGCCCACCGCACCGGCGTCCGCATCCGAGTCGAAGGTGCCGGCATCGGCGCCGCCGAGTGCGACGAGCAGCCAGAAGCCCAGGACCACCGGGAGTGCGGCGCTGAAGAGGATGGCGGGGAATCCTGCCACGGAATGGAGAAACTCCCCCATCCCGCCACCCCCTTCGCCCCCCGCTGCGGCTCGGGTTCCGGTGCCGGAGCCCGCTCACGCGGACCGGCACCGGAACCTCGCCCCCCGTTCCTGCCACGACCATCCTGGTCCGCGGGCCGGTCCCGGCGCACTGCCGCACTCCGGCAGTCTTTACGCGTTGTTGATGCCGGGCGCCCCGCGCCGGCGGAGCGGGATCGCCGCGTGAGAGGGCGTGGCCCGCCCCTCGCGGGCTACCGGCTTTCTCGAATCCCCGACCGGTCGGCGAAGACCGGGCCGGTTTCCACTATGCTTCCTGGCACAACCGTCGGCGCCGAGATGCGATCCGGTGTTGCGTGCACCATCAGCGCTCTCGTCGCACCCAGCCCCGTCAGCGGAAAGAAGTCCGACGGGGCCGTCGCGCATTCTCGGGGCTGCCACACGTCGTAAGCACGGTCTTCGCTCCCCGCGACCCGCGTGTCCTTGTCGGCCGACCAGGTCTCGGTGTGTGGACCGTGCCCCGGTGGCAAGATGTACGAGAGAGACGACGTCGATCGGAGTGTCATCGATATGGGACTGAGTCCCGAACCCGATCGCAGGTCCCGGGATGCGGCTCATGCGGGTTCCGAGTTCATCGAACTGCTCGAGGTCATGTGGGAGCAGGGACGTGAGGCCGTTCCGACCGGGCCCGTGTCTCCGTCCCAGTTGCGCGTGCTGTACGCACTGGACCGCGAGGAAGGCATCAACCTGCGGATGCTCTCCGAAGCCCTGAAGTCGGCTCCGCCGTCGGTGAGCCGCCTGTGCGACCGGTTGCAGGCCACCGGCCTGATCGAACGCACACCAAGTCCGGTCAGCAGACGGGAGCTGGAGCTGCGCCTCACCAGCCTCGGCCGGGCCTACCTCACCGACCTGCGCAAGCGCCGCGAGGGCATATTGATGGCCACCATCGACGCCATGCCGCCCAAGGCGCGGCGCGCGCTGCTCGAAGGGCTCAGAGCCTTCCGCGACGTCGCGTCCGCGCCCGGGCAGGACGGCGACGACGCCAGAACCTGGCGCTCGGTGGGCTAGCCGGACCGCCGCGCGCCCGCCCTGCCCCGGCCGGCCCCGCCTGTCACCGGCGCGTCATACCCGCCCGAACCAGTCGAGGCAGACCACCAGAGCGTCGTCCTCCAGGGGCAGCGCCCCCCGGTACTCACCGAGATCGCGCAGTACCGCCTGCGGCACCTGCGAGGCCGGCAGCAGACGGTGCGCGGACAGGGACCGGGCAAGAGCCCGCTCGCCGTACCGCTCCCCCGCCTGCGAGACGCTGTCGAAGACCCCGTCGCTGCCGATCAGGATGCGGTCGCCCGGTTCGATCCGGAGGCGCTCCGCGACATAGGCCGTCTCCTCGAACATCCCGAGGGGAAGCTGCGCGTCGAAGTCGACGGACTCGACCGACCGGCCCCGCAGCCGCCACATGCGGGGGGATCCGGCATCGACGGCCTCCACCTCGCCGGTGGCGAGATCGAAGCGCAGCAGCAGGACGGAGGCGTGCAGCTCACCGCGGTACTGCGCATAGACGGCCTGGTCGGCGAGGCTCGCCTGGCCGGGAAGGTCGAGTCCGGCGCGGCGGGCGTTGCGCAGCGCGTTCACCACGAGGTTGCTCAGGAGCGCCGCTTCCATCCCCTGACCCATGCCGTTGGTCACGGTGAGCGTGAGGTGGTGTGCGGAGACCGACCAGTCGAAGTTGTCGCCGTAGATGGCGTAGGCGGGTTCCAGATGGGCGCCGAGGGCGAACTCGGGACGCGCCACCGAGCGCCCGGGCAGCAGCTGCCACTGCATCTCGGCGGCCAGTGTCAGGCGGTTGGCCCGGCGCGCGAGGAGGTACAGATCGGTGTCGCGTTCGGCGACCAGGATCTCGTGGCCCAGCGCCTCGCAGATGCGCTGCATGTCCGCCAGCTGCGCCCGGGAGCACTGCTCCTGCGGCAGGGTGACGGTCAGAACGCCCATCCGGTCACCCCGGACGGTCACCGGCAGGTGCACGGTCGCCGGACCCGCCCTCATTTCCGGCCCACAACGCCCCGGTATCCTGCGGATGTCCACTCCCCGCACATCCGAAGCCGAAGGGCACCCCCGTG
>NZ_JBNNJZ010000717.1:0-3709 GCF_050270335.1 Streptomyces sp. NPDC059900 | reverse complement strand
CCGTGCTCGCCGCCGTGCCCGAGCTGCTCGGGCTCGCCACGGTGGTCGTACTGATCCGCCTCTACCCCCTGCCGGTACGCCTCGCCGCCCGCTGGGCCGGCCGGGGGCGCGGCGCCGTGGCGCTCATCGCGCTCTCCCGCGCCGCCAAGGAGGCCCCCGCGAGGGCGCTCGCGCTGCTCGTCCTGGTGGTGACGCTGGCCGGTGCCGTGTTCGGCGGCCTGGTCGCCGGAACGCTGACGGAGGGCCGTCGCGATGCCGTCGCGTGGCGGGTCGGCGCCGACGCCTCGTTCCTGGGCGCCGGACGCGACCCCGACACCGCGGGCCGCCTGGCACGCGCGCGTGGAGTGCGGGAGACGGTGGCGGTACGGCAACTGCGGGTCGACCCGGTGAGCGCAACGGACGGAGGGCGATACGGGATCGCAAGCCTGGTGGGCATCGACGGCACGAAGCTGCGCTCCGCGAGAGGCAGTTCGGCAGCGGCGGCCGCCCTGCGGGACGCGGGCCTCGGCGGAGGCGGGAGCGGGGCCACGCGCCCGGGCGAACGCGGGGGCAACGTCACCGGCCGGAGCGGGAGTGGCGGCGAGGCGGCCACCGGCCGGAGTGCGGACGCAAGCGAGGCCACGGGTCTGGACGGCGGCGGGAGCGAGGCCACCGGCCAGGGGGAGGGTGCGAGGAGGTCCACCGGCCGTGCTGCGGGCGCAAGTGAGGCCACCGGCACGGGTGGAGGCGGGAGCGGCGCCGCTGGGCGGGGTGGTGGCGGTGGTCGTGAGATTCGGGTGCTTGCCGATGCCGCCGGCGCAGGTGATCTGCTCACCATCACCGTGCACGGCCAAGAGCGTCGCCTGCGTGTCGTCGGCGGTCTTCCCGAAGCGGTGCGGCGCGACCCCGCGCTGGGGCCGCTGCGGGCCGCCGCCCAGGGCAGAGAACGCCTCCTGCTGGCCGACAACCGGGACCTCGGGAGCTTCGAAGCGAGCGAGTTCGAGGAGTCCGCCCTGCTTCTCTACGGGCCGCACCTGGACACCGCCGAACTGCGCTCCGTGGTCCCGCGCACCGCACCCGGCACCGCCACCGGAGAGCTGCGGATCCGCGCCGAGGAGCAGGCCGAGGCCGACGACGACGGGCTGACCGAGGCCCTGACCGCCGCGCACACCGCCTGCACGGCCCTGGCCGTACTCCTCGCGCTGCTCGCCCTCGTGCTCGAACTCCTGCTGTCCGCCCCGGCCCGCGGCAGCACCACAGCCCGCCTTCGCACCCTGGGACTCGGCGGCCGTGCCACCGCCGGGCTGCACCTGCTCCAGCTGCTGCCCCTGGTGCTCGCTGCCGTGGCCGGCGGCGTCGCGCTCGGTCTGACCCTGCCGGGGCTGCTCGGACCCGCGCTCGACCTGCGGGAGTTCACCGGCGGGCCCACCGCGCCCGCCCTGCGCACCGACGCGCTGTTCACCGCGGCCCTCGCCGCGGGAACCGTGGCCCTCGTGGCCGCCGCGGTGGGCGTGGAGACCTGGCTCGGACGGCGGCGCGGCCTCGGAGCCGTGCTGCGACTGGGGAGGAACGATGACTGAGCTCGCCGATCTGGAGGCCCGCGCGAACGCCGCGCGCCGTAGCGCCGGTGACGAGGGCCTTGTCGTGTGCGACAACCTCGTACGCGTCTACCGCACCGGCAAGGTGGAGGTGCAGGCCCTCCAGGGGCTCGACCTGGTCGTCGGGGAAGGGGAGTGCGTGGCGCTCGTCGGCGCGTCCGGCTCCGGCAAGTCCACCCTCCTGTCGATCCTCTCGGGGCTCGACCTGCCGACCGCGGGCCGGGCGAAGGTCGCCGGACACGACCTGCTCTCCATGGGCCGCCGCGAGCGCCTCGGCTACCGCAGGGGCACCGTCGGCTTCGTGTGGCAGCAGACCGGGCGCAATCTCCTGCCGTACCTCACCGCCCTGGAGAACGTCGCGCTGCCGATGAAGTACGCGCGCGTGCCCCGCCGCGAGCGCGCCGCGCGGGCCGCCGAACTGCTCGGTGTGCTCGGCGTCGCGTACTGCCGTGACCGGCGGCCCGCCGAACTGTCCGGCGGCGAGCAGCAGCGCGTCGCCGTGGCGGTCGCCTCCGCCAACGCCCCGCGCGTGCTGCTCGCCGACGAGCCCACCGGCGAGCTGGACACGGCAAGCGGCGAGGAGGTGTTCGCCGCCCTGCGCCGAGCCAACGAGGAGCTCGGCGCGACCGTCCTGGTGGTCACGCACGACCCGCTCGTCTCCGGCCAGGTCCGCCGCACGGTGCGCATCCGGGACGGCCGTACGTCCACGGAGACGCTGCGGGAACAGGGCGGCGCGGGCGAGGAGTTCACGGTTCTGGACCGCGCGGGGCGGTTGCAGCTGCCCCGCGACTACGTGGAGCGTTACGGGCTGCGCGGACGCGTGCGGCTCACGGCGGAGCCGGATCACATCGGCGTCTGGGGCGAGGGCCCGGATTCCGCCCCGCCCACCCCCTGAGCAGGAGCTCTGACGTCTCGCGTGCGCAACGTGTACGCAACCTCTAACTTCACGCCTTGACGGAAGCCTGGTCCGTACTTATGGTCTCGGGCCAACACGCGTGTTCAGAAAGGCACTTGAAGTTCACATACAAGAATGGATGGCCCTTCGCATGGCTGACACCCCCACACCCGTGCGCCACCACCGCAGACCCCGCAAGGCAGTCCTCGCGACCCTCGCCACCACGGTGGCGGCCCTGGTCGCCACCCTCGTCGCCTGGCCCGGCGCCGAACGCGCCGACGCCGCCCAGGGCGCCGCACCCGCCACCTTCGCGCACCCCGGAGTCACCGTCTCCCGCGGTCAGCTGGACTTCACCAGGGAGAAGGTCAACGCCGGAGCCCAGCCCTGGAAGGGCGCCTACGACCAGATGATGGGGAGCAAGTACGCCTCCCTGTCGCGCACGCCCAAGCCCCGCGCGGTCGTCGAATGCGGCTCCTACTCGGACCCCAACTACGGCTGCACCGACGAGCGCGAGGACGCGATAGCCGCGTACACCACGGCCCTGGCCTGGTACATCACCCGCGACGAGCGCTACGCCAAGAAGTCCATCGAGCTGATGGATGCCTGGTCCGCGACCATCAAGGACCACACCAACAGCAATGCCCCGCTCCAGACCGGCTGGGCCGGTTCTTCCTGGCCCAGGGCCGCCGAGATCATCAAGCACACGTACACCGGCGGCTGGGGCAACTCCGGCCGCTTCGCCACGATGCTGCGCAACGTCTACCTGCCCGAGATCATCAACGGCTCCAACTCCAACGGCAACTGGGAGCTGTCGATGATGGAGGCCGCCATCGGCATCTCCGTCTTCATCGAGGACAAGGGGTCCTACGACAAGGCCATGGCGAAGTTCCGCACCCGTACCGCCGCCTACGTCTACCTCGCGTCCGACGGCGACCTGCCCAAGACCGTGCCGAGCCAGAACCTCGACACCCGCGCGAAGATCGTCAAGTACTGGCAGGGCCAGGGCACCTTCACCACCGGGCTCACCCAGGAGACCTGCCGCGACTTCACCCACACCGGATACGGACTCTCCGCGATCTCCCACGTCGCCGAGACCAGCCGCATCCAGGGCGACGACCTCTACAAGACGGACGTCGGCGAGCGGCTGCGCCAGGGCCTCGGCTTCCAGGCCAGGTACGAGCTGGGCGAGGCACCGCCGAGCTCGCTCTGCGGCGGCTCGGTCCACCGGGGCCTGGGC
>NZ_JBNNJZ010000716.1:0-3721 GCF_050270335.1 Streptomyces sp. NPDC059900 | reverse complement strand
AGTCAGGACCCGGCTGCCGGGTCCGTCGACGCCGCGCAGTGCGCCACCCCCGGCGGCACCGTATGAGCGGCCTGGTGCGGGTGGAGCGAGAGCAGGGCACCGCCACTCTCACGCTCGACGACCCGGACCGTCGCAACATCCTGTCCGGCCCACTCGTCGGCGAACTCCTCGCCGCTTTTGACGAGTTGGAGGCTGATGCGACCGTCGCTTCGGTCGTCCTCACCGGGGCGGGCACGGCCTTCTGCGCCGGAGCCGACCTCACGGACCTCACGGCGGCAGCCGAGGGCGACTCGGCGGGCGTCGAGACCGTCTACGAGGCATTCCTCCGCGTGGCCCGCTCACCGCTGCCCACCATCGCCGCCGTCAACGGTCCCGCGGTCGGCGCAGGCCTCAACCTCGCGCTGGCCTGCGACGTACGGGTGGCCGCCCAATCGGCCTGGTTCGACACCCGCTTCCTCAAGCTCGGCCTGCACCCGGGCGGCGGCCACACCTGGATGCTGCACCGCCTGGTCGGCCCGCAGACAGCCGCCGCCATGGTGCTCTTCGGCGAACGCCTGGACGGCGCCGCGGCCGCCACCGCCGGCCTCGCCCTCCGGTGCGTCCCCGACGCGGACCTGCTCCCGGCGGCCCACACTCTTGCCGCCAGAGCAGGCGCGGTCGACCCTGAACTCCTGCGCCGCACCAAACAATCGCTGCGGCGCGCGGGCGACGGACGGGGCCACGACCAAGTCGTGGAAGAGGAGACGCGGGAGCAACTGTGGTCACTTGCCCTGCCCGGCACCGCGAAACGCCTGAGCGACCTCCGGAAGAAGCCCGGGACGTGACGTCCGTCAGGGGCTCTGCGACCGGAGCCGCCGCAATCCGTGGCGCATGTTCAAGAGAGCTGACCCATCAGTCCGGGACGTTGCGCCCCCACAGGATTTCCCTGTGGCTGCCACTGGGAGAGGGGATCTTGTCCCACTGAAGACTCGCTGATTGGCTCGTCGGCAACCCCGGACACCACCCTGCGCGGAAGGCTGCCTCTGCCATGACGATGACGCCCTTGCCGATCGGCTTGGTTCAGGCGGCCGCGCACCATCACGCCGCCGGGGACCTGGACGGGTTCGCCGCGGACGTGCGCCGTGTCATCGGGGCGCACCCCGAAGTCCGGCTGCTCGCGTATCCGGAGCTGCACCTGTGCGGTCACAAGCCCGGCGAGGACCCGCAGACGGTCATGACCGCGGCGGCCCAACCGCTGGACGGACCGCGCGGCAGCCGCCTGGCGTCCCTCGCGCGTGAACTGGGCATCTGGCTCGTCCCCGGCACCGTCTACGAGCAGGGCCCCGACGGCCGGATCTACAACACGGCCCCCGTCTACTCGCCTGCGGGCGAACGGGTCGCCGGGTACCGCAAGATCTTCCCGTGGCGGCCCTATGAGACCACGGCGTCCGGCGGCAGCTTCGTCGTCTTCGACATGGAGGACCACGGACGTGTCGGGCTGACGATCTGCTACGACGCCTGGTTCCCGGAAGTCACCCGCCACCTGGCATGGCAGGGCGCCGACCTCGTCCTGAACCTGGTGCGCACGCCCACCGTCGACCGCGCCCAGGAAGTCGTGCTCGCACAGGCCAACGCGATCGTGAACCAGGTGTTCATGGCCAGCCTTAACGCGGCCTCCCCGGACGGCGTCGGGCGCAGCATCGTCGTAGACCCCGAGGGACAGGTGCGTGCCGAGGCCGGGCCAGGCCCGGAGGAGGTCGTGACGGATGTGCTCGACCTTGCGGAGGCCCGCCGGGTGCGCCTGCGGGGGACGGCCGGCCTGACCCGGGTCTGGGACCCGTTCACGGATGACCAGCCGCCGCTCGAACTCCCCTTGTACGCAGGCCGGATCACCCCCGAGCGCTGGCGCCGCGGCGTCCGTCCGTGAGTCGGCCGGGCTGATTCACGGACGGGCCCGGCCGGGCGTCACGGGCTCGGCGGCCAGGTGCGCCGCGATGCGCGTGATGGTCCTGGCGTTGTCCTCGAAGAGATGCGACTGCATGCCCGACTCCTCGGCCGCCTCGACGTTGACCGCGACATCGTCGATGAACAGGCAGTTCTCGGGTTGTACGGCCAAGCTCGCGCATGCGGCCCCGAAGGCACGCGGGTCGGGCTTCTCGACACCGATCTCGTGCGAGTAGACGATGTGCTCGACCAGTTCGTCGAAGTGATACAGCGTCGTCTCCCGCTCCCTGGCGCCGACGAAGCTGTTGCTCAGGATGCCCAGCCTGCAGCTCCCGCGCAGCCCTCGCACGTAAGCGATGAGCTCGTCGTTCGGCGTCCCCAGGTACTCCGCCCAGAGATCAGCCATGAAGGCTTCGACCCCGGGTGTGTCGAGCCCCAGACGGCCCGCCACCTGGTCGTGCACCTCTTGCTCGCCGATGCTGCCGACGCTTCCGGCCCGCCATACGTCGTGCATCCGCGCGTGGACGGTGCCCGGTGACACCCCCAGCTGCGCTTCCCACCGTTGCACCCACCCCGTTTGCGGCGTCATCTCCAGTACGCCGCCGATGTCGAGAATGACGCAGGTCGCGGTCATGCGAACTCCCCTCTTCGTCCTGTACCGGGTCAGCGGACACGGTCGGTCCGGCTGCCTCCTGTGATCGCCGGTGCCACACTGGAGGAGTGACGGACACCGAACGGCAGACGGAACGGCGCTTGGAGCGCGCGATTCTGGAGCTGCTGGAGCGTCGTGACCCGAGCGCGTCGATCTGCCCGTCCGACGCCGCGCGCGAGGCGTACGAGGGGGATGGCGACGGCTGGCGTGAGCTGATGGAACCGGCCCGTCGCGTGGCCGGGCGGCTCGTAACTGCCGGCAAGGTGGAAATCACCCAGTCGGGCCGTCGTGTCGACCCGGCGAAGGCCCGCGGGCCGATCCGCATCCGCCGCGCCCGCTGACGTACGCCGGGCACGGCACGCTGCCGGTGTGGCATTCAGTGAGGGGGCTCAGAGGCCGCAGGGGCGGCACGCCAGGTTTCGGCCGCTGCGGTGTTGAGAACTGTCACCACTGCGACGACCACTGCCGCGACGGAGTGACCCACCGCGTACAGGGCGGCCGCACCACCGCCGAGCACCAGTGCTTTGACCACCAGTACCAACGCGAGCCGCGGCCGCAGTCGTGCCTTGGGCGCGGCGAACAACGCCCAGACCACGATGGCCAGCAGAGGCGTACCCACACCGAGAAGAATCCGCAGGGCGCCCTCATGACCGGCGCCAAATCCCCACCAGCTCAAGAAGCCCAGCGCCGCGAGTTCGAGCAGAAACGCCAGCACCTCGTTGGCCGCAAACCACGGCCGTCCGCTGAACCCGGCCAAACCGTCGGCGTCCCCCGCCATGTGATCCCCCCCCCATGCTCCTGCAGGCCCCAGCATGCCACGGCGGCAACCGTAACGCTGCTGCCACAGGGACTCGTTTCCGGGCCGGTCCGTGGTGTTTCCTTTCCGGCTGGAGCGGGAGTCGCGCAGAGTACTCCTTATGACGACACCTGCTGAGCTGCTCCGCTCCTTCGCCCGCACCCGGGCCTCGCTCGACGGCGAGGAGGTCACGTACTGGTGGTCCGGCGACGTGTACTCCTGGGCCCCCGATGAGCCGTACCAGCGCCTCTTCGGCTTCGAGGGGTTGAACGTGGCCCGCCTGGTCCAGGACACCGAAGCCGGGCCGGACGCCTACCAACTGCTCACCCGCGAGGCCGCCTTCTACCCTG
>NZ_JBNNJZ010000715.1:0-3747 GCF_050270335.1 Streptomyces sp. NPDC059900 | reverse complement strand
GGTGTAGCGGTAGTCCCAGTTGCGTACGCCGCCGATGTCTTCGGGCAGTGAGGTGGTGGGGGCGGCGACGATGCCGCCGGTGGGCGCGTAGGTGAGGGCTTTGAGGGTGATCAGGGAGCGGATCACTGCCTCGCGGTAGGGGCCTTGGTAGGTGCAGTGCCCGGTCCAGTGGATCCAGAATGCCTCGGTCGCGGTGAGGGCGGCTTTGGTGTCGGTGCGCTGTGGCGGGGGCAGGTGGGAGGGCTGCCAGGTCAGTGCGAAGGCGGTGCGTTCGCCGGCGGTGATGGTGAAGTCGGCGTAGGTGGTCAGGTTTTGGCCGTAGGTCTCGGTCTCGCCGTCCAGCCACACCGAGTCGGGTCCGGCCACGGCCGCGGTCCGGCTCCCGCGCTCGTCGTCCACCCGGTGGACCCAGGGCACGATGGGTCCGTAGGAGAAGCGCAGGCGCAGGGCGGAGCGCATCCGTACGCGGCCGGTGATGCCTTCGATGATGCGGATGATGGTGGGGTTGCCCCCGGGGTCCTTGCCGAGGTGGCGCGGCGGCATGAAGTCGATGACCCGGACGGAGCCGTGCGGTGTGTCCCACTCCTGTTCGAGGATGAGGGAGTCGCCGCGGTAGCGGCGGCGGTCTGCTGCCGGGGATGCGTCGGTACCCGGGACGGGCGCTTCACCGGTGTCGGAGTCGGCGGGAGCGATCCGCCAGAAGCCGTGTTCCTCGGTGCCCAGCAGCCCGGCGAAGACGGCCGGGGCGTCGAAGCGGGGCAGGCACAGCCAGTCGACTGCGCCGTCCCGGCTGACGAGTGCGGCGCTCTGCATGTCGCCGATCAGCGCGTAGTCCTCGATGCGGGCGGGCATGTGGTGCTCCAGTTCGCGGGGGTAGTTCAGCAGTGCTGGGGACGGCGGGCGGGAGTTGCTCGCGTGCGGCTAGCGCACGCTTTTGATCGGCAGTACGGCGAGTGCGCCCAGGACCGAAGCCAGTACGGCGGCGGCGAAGAGCGCCACGTAGTTGGGCCCGTGGTTGCCGATGGTCAGCAGCAGTGTGGCCAGGCCGGGAACGAGCAGGGCGGGCAGTTGGTAGGACAGCGCGATGACGGCCAGACCCGTTCCGGCGTTGGCGGAGTCGGGCAGCAGTTCGGTCATCATGGCGACGTCGACGGAGACGAAGGCTCCCTGGCCCATTCCGGCCAGCGCGATCCCTGTCGTGAAGGCGGTCAGGTCGTGGGCGCAGAGGCTGATGAGCAGTCCGGCGGCGGTGAACAGGGCCGAACACCACACGATGGTCTTGCGCCGGCCGGTGCGGTCGGAGACCCAGCCGAAGACCAGGGTGGTGATGATGCTGGAGGCGAAAAACGCGCCCAGTACGGTGCCCTGCGCCGAGGGAGCGTGCTCGGAGGCGATGCCCAGGCGGTCGGTGAGGAAGTAGAGCAGGTAGGTGAGCACGGTGAACAGCGACATGGTGACGAGTAGCCGGCATATCCATGCCCAGGCGAAGTCCTTGTGCCGCAGCGGGTTGATCCAGTAGCTGCGCAGCAGGCTCTGCCAGTCGACGGGCGCGGGTTCGGTGCGCACGATGTCCTTGAGTACGAGGACGACGCCGATGCTGGCGCTGAGCGCGACCGCGGCCGGTATGCCGAACCAGTACAGGGGATTGCCGGGCAGCGCGCCGACCAGCGAACTGCCGATGACGGGTGCGATGCCGGTGCTGAGCCCGAACGTCGCTGCGACGCGGGCCCGGATCCTGGCCGGTATCTGGTCGGAGAGCAGCGCGTTGAGGGCCATGCTGGTGGAGGCGAATCCGGCTTGGGACAGGATCCAGCCGGTGATGACGACCGTGACGTTCGGTGCCAGCGCGAGCACGAGCATGCCAACGGTTCCCAGGAGGGAGCCGCCGAGGATGAAGGGCCGCCGGATGCCAGCGCGGGCGGTGGAGGCGTCGCTGAAGTGCCCCAGCGGCGCGGTGATCACGACGACAAGGATGCCGCCCAGGGCGACGGTCAGCGAGAGCAGTTGGGTCTTGTGGGCGGGGTCGAGTTCCGACAGGCGCAGCGGGATGCTGACGGCCGGTGCGGAGATGGCGGCGAGTGCGACGCCGAAGTAGGCGAACACGAACAGCGGCAGGAACAGCGGGTGCTGCGGCCGGCCCCGGAATGCCGCCGGGTCGGCGGCGTCGGTCCGCTCCATGAGTGGGGACATCATCGTCCTTCTGTCTGTTGGGCGCAGGGCTCGGGTCAGTCGTGCAGGGTGCGCAGTGCCGTGGCGATGGCCGCCTGTGCCGTGCGTGCGGTCAGGGAGGCCTTCTCGTACAGGCCGCCGTCGTGGGGCAGGCCGACCAGGCGCAGGGCGGCCACCGGGACCTCGGCTGCGGCCAGGGCTGCCGCGTAGGCTTCGCCGTCGCCGCGGAAGGGGTCGCAGTCGGCGGTGATGATGTAGGCGGGCGGCAGGCCGTGCAGGTCCTCGGCCAGCAGCGGTGAGACGTAGGGCGAGCGGCGGTCCTCGACCCACGGCACGTAGTCGGCGATCATGCGGTCCAGATCTGCCCACTGCCCGTCGGCCAGCTCGATGGCGTCGCGGTGGATGTGGGTGAGGGTCAGGTCCAGGCCGGGGACCTCGAGGATCTGGAGGGCCAGCGGGTGCCGGGCGCGGTCGCGGTTCACGAGGGTCAGCGCTGCCACCAGGTTGGCGCCCGCGGACTGTCCCGAGAGTGCGATACGCCCCGGGTCGATTCCCAGCGAGCCGGCCTCGCGCACCAGCCACTCCAACGCGGCGTAGCCCTGTTCCAGCGCGGTGGGGTGGGGGTGCTCCGGGGCGAGGGCGTAGGAGATCGCCGCGACGACGATGTTCGCCTCAAACGCCCGCACGGCGCAGTGGGTGGCGACGCTGGGGTGGTGGATGCCGCCCTGGCGCCAGCCGCCGCCGAAGAAGTGCAGACAGACCGGCAGGCCGAGGCCGGGGGCGGGCTCCCGGGGGTAGTAGAGGCGTACGAGGGCGTCCGGCTGGCCTGCGGCCTTCACCACGTGCTCACGCACCGGCAGTTCGGGTCCGCTGGCTCCCAGGCGAGGGTAGACCGCCTGCTCGAAAGCGAAGGCGGCCTCGCGCCGCTCCTGCGGGTCGTTCGTCGCCTGCGGAGCGGGCACGCCGAGTGCGGTGAGGGCGCGGATCAGGTGGGCGTCGATGGGCATGGGGGTGTCTCCGATCAGGAAATGGGGCTGAGGGGCAGGCGGGCCCGGCTGCGCAGGAAGTCGGTGACGCGGCCTTGCCAGGCACGGGCGGTCGCCGACGTCCTGGTGATGGACATGGAGCCGTGCAGGTGGCCGGGGGCCCGCCAGGTCTGGACGGGCACTCCGGCTGCGGCGAGCCGGTCGGCGTAGCGCTCGCCGCTGTCGCGCAGCGGGTCGAACTCGGCGGTGAGCACCAGGGCGGGCGGCAGCCCTGCCAGGTCGGGGATGTCGGCGGGCGCCGTCCACCGGCCCTGCGGGTCGGCCCCGCCCAGGTAGGCGGAGCGGGTCTCGGACAGGTCGCCGAAGTCGGACAGGGCGTTGGACTGGTGGTAGGAGGCGTCCTGGTCGATGTGCAGGCTCGCTCCGGGAACCTCGAGGATCTGGTGGTCAAGCCGCAGACCGCTGTCGCGGGCGTGCGCCGCGACGAGACCAGCGAGGTTGCCGCCCGCGGAGATGCCGCCGATCCCGATCCGGTCGGGGCTGATGCCCAGACCGGGTGCGGTCTCGATGAGCCAGTGCAGGACGTCCAGGC
>NZ_JBNNJZ010000714.1:0-3761 GCF_050270335.1 Streptomyces sp. NPDC059900 | reverse complement strand
CCACCCAGACCGAGCCGCACGACCACGGCCTCGCGTCCGGCCCGTGGTGGAACGTCGAGGACTGGCAGCCGCAGCAGTGACATCCGCGCTCCGCAAGCTCCCCTGGGGGCCGATGGCGCGCATGACGGGACGGCGGGCCCTGTTCGCCGTCCCGGTCCTGCTCGCCGTGACCTTCGGCGTCTTCGCGATCGCCGCCGCGTCCCCCTTCGACCCCGTGAAGGCCTACGCGGGCACGGCCGGACTCACCGCCTCGCAGGAGAACCTCGACCAGCTGCGCGCCAACCTCGGCGTCGACCAGCCGCTCGTGCAGCGCTGGTGGGACTGGCTCACCTCGGCCGTCAGCGGCGACCTGGGGGACTCCAGCACCCTGCGCCAGCCCGTCGCCGACGTGATCGGCGAGCGCATCGGCTGGTCCGTGCTGCTCGCCGCCACCGCGTTCCTGCTGGCGATCCTCGTGGGCACCACGCTCGGCGTGCTCGCCGCGCGCCGCCCCGGCGGCTGGCTCGACCGCGCCGTGACCTCGCTCGCCTACACCCTCGAAGCCGCGCCGCCGTTCTGGGTCGGGCTGCTCGCCGTCTGGCTGTTCGCCCTGAAACTGGGCGTGCTGCCCTCGGGCGGGCTCACCGACACCGCGAGTTCGGCCGTCACCGCCGGACAGGTCGCCGGCCATCTCGTGCTGCCCGCCGCCGTCCTGGCGATCTCGCAGCTCCCGTGGTTCGTGCTCTACGTACGCCAAGGGGTCGGCGACGCACTGGGCGACGACCCCGTCCGGGGCGCACGCGCGCGTGGCCTCGCCGAACGGACCGTGCTCCTGGGCCACGCCCTGCGCTCGGGGATGCTGCCGGTGCTCACCCTGATCGGCTCCCGCGTGCCCGAACTGATCACCGGGGCGCTCCTGGTGGAGACCGTCTTCAGCTGGCCCGGCATCGCGGCGGCCACCGTGTCGGCGGCGACCGCCGTGGACTTCCCGCTGCTCGCCGCGCTCACCGTCCTGGCCACGGCGGCGGTGCTCCTGGGCAACTTGCTGGCCGACCTGCTGTACGGCCTGGCCGATCCGAGGGTGGGATTCGATGGCTGAGACGACGACGTGGCGCGCCTCCATGGGAGGCGCCGCCAAAAGCCGCTCCACGCGCGCGGGGCGGGTGGGTTCCTCCGCGGTGATCGTCGCCGCGGTGATCCTCGCCGTCCTGCTCGTGCCACCGCTCGTGAACCTCGACGAACAGGCCGTGAACCTCGCGGCCAAGCTCCGGCCGCCGTCCCCGGAGCACCCGTTCGGCACCGACGACGTGGGACGCGACCTGCTCCTGCGCTGCGTGTACGGGCTGCGGGTCTCGCTGCTCGTGGGCGTGGTGGCGGCGGTCGTGGCCACCGTCATCGGCACCGCCGTGGGCGCGCTCGCCGCCGCGTCGGGCGGCTGGGTGGACCGGGTCGTGATGCGGCTCGTGGACGTCTTCTCGTCGGTGCCGCATCTGCTGCTCGGCATCTTCATCGTGGCGATGTTCCGCCCCGGCGTGTGGCCGGTGGTCGTCTCCGTCGCGCTCACGCACTGGCTGTCCACGGCCCGCATCGTGCGCGCCGAGGTCCTGTCGCTGCGCTCGCGCCCGTACGTCGACGCGGCCATCTCCGGCGGCGCGTCGCGCCTGCGCGTCATCGTGCGCCATCTGCTGCCCGGCGTGCTCCCGCAGGCCGGACTCGCCGCCGTCCTGATGGTGCCCCACGCCATCTGGCACGAGTCCGCCCTCTCCTTCCTCGGGCTCGGACTCCCCACCCACCAGGCCAGCCTGGGCACCCTCGTGCAGAGCGCGCGCGGCTCGCTCCTTGCGGGGGACTGGTGGCCGACGCTCTTCCCCGGCCTGTTCATCATCGTGCCCACCCTGGCGATCGCCGGCCTCGCGGGCGCCTGGCGGGAACGGATCAATCCCCGGCGCCGATCGGAGCTGATGCTGTGACCGAGCCCGTCTCGTCCCCGTCCCCCGTGCCCCCGGTGCTCTCGGTGCGCGGCCTGTCCGTACGGTTCCGCATGCGCGGCGACACATACGTGTCCGCCGTCACCGACGCCTCCTTCGACCTGGCGGCGGGGGAGTGCCTGGCCCTCGTCGGCGAGAGCGGCTGCGGCAAGTCCGTGCTCGCGTCGGCGCTGCTCGGGCTCCTTCCGCAGAACGCGCAGAGCGCCGGGTCCGCGCTCACCGGCGACGTGGACTTGATGACCGCCGACGAGCGCACCCTGGCCCGCACGGTCCGGGGCCGGCGCGTGGGCCTCGTACCGCAGAGCCCGGCCGCGCACCTGACGCCGGTGCGCACGGTCCGCGCCCAGCTGGAGGAAACCCTGCGGGAACTGGCAGGCGTGCGCCGCCCGCAGCTGCGCAAGTCCGCCGAAGCCGCCGCAGAGCGGGCCGCGTTCCCCGCCGGGCACCTGGACCGCTACCCGCACGAGCTCTCCGGCGGCCTCGCCCAGCGCGCCGCCACCGCGCTCGCGCTCATCGGCGACGCACCGCTGCTGCTCGCCGACGAGCCGACCACGGGCCTCGACCGCGACCTCGTCGACCGCACGGTGGACGAACTGCGCAGGCACGTCGGCGACGACCGCGCGCTGCTCCTGATCACCCACGACCTGGCCGCGGCCGAGCGGATCGCGGACCGCGTCGCCGTGATGTACGCGGGACGCATCGTCGAACTCGCCGACGCGAAGGACTTCTTCGGCGCGCCCGGCCCCCGCCACCCCTATGCGCGCGGCCTCCTGAACGCCCTGCCGGAGCGGGAGTTCACGCCAATCCCCGGCATGCCGCCCGAACTGTCCGCGCTGCCGGACGGATGCGCGTTCGCGGCGCGCTGCCCGGCGGCGGACGAGGCCTGCGCCAGCGTGCCGCAGACCGCGGACGGCGTCGCCTGCCACCACCCGAGCCCGGCGGCGGCCGTCCTGGAGGCCCCTCATGCTTGAACTGCGTTCCGTCACCGCCGGATACGACCGCCGCGCCCCCGTCATGCGCGGCGTCGACCTCACCCTGGCGCCCGGCGCCTCCGTCGGCCTGCTCGGCCCCAGCGGCTGCGGCAAGTCGACCCTGGCCCGGGTCGCCGCCCTGCTGCACAGGCCCGACGCGGGCCGCGTCGTCATCGACGGCGAGCCCGCCCGCGGCTGGCGGCACCGCGCTCCCCGCGCCCAGCGCACCGCCTTCGGCGTCGTCTTCCAGCAGCCCCGGCTGTCCGCCGACCCGCGCCTCACCCTCACGGACCTGATCGCCGAGCCGCTGCGGGCGAACGGGCGCGGAGCCGAAGCCGCCGCGCGTGCGGGGGAGTTGGCGGTCACCGTCGGTCTCGGCGCCGATCTCCTGGGCCGCAGGCCGCACGAGGTCAGCGACGGACAGCTGCAGCGGGCCTGCCTGGCCCGCGCCCTGGTGCTCCGCCCGCGCTGGCTGATCTGCGACGAGATGACGGCGATGCTGGACGCCTCGACGACGGCGGCGCTCGTGCACGCCGTGGAGGAGTACCGGCGCGAGAGCGGCGCGGGGCTGCTCGCAGTCGGGCACGACCGGGTGCTCCTCGAGCGGTGGTGCGAGCGGACCGTCCACTGGGACGAGCTGGTCCCGGGCGGTACGCAGCCGGCCGGGCACGCTCCGGACGCCGGCCGTGAGGCGGAGCCCGAGGTGGCCTGAGGGGCCCGGAGGGGGTGTGGGGTTCGGGGAGTGAACGCGGGGCGTCGATAGCGCCAACTCGCGTCGCGACGGGGTTTCTTGACGCGGGCATGGCCTCATACTCACTGAGGC
>NZ_JBNNJZ010000713.1:0-3767 GCF_050270335.1 Streptomyces sp. NPDC059900 | reverse complement strand
CAGACGTGGTCCTGAGCACGCTCGGCTCCACCATCGGGGAGATCGTGCTGTGGTGCGTGGTCATCGCCATCACCGTCTGCGAACTCGCGGTGCAGGCCGCGGGCATCCGCCTCGCGTTCGCCATGGCCCGCGACGGCTGCTTGCCCGCGTCCTCGCTGCTCGCCAAGGTCAGCCCGCGCTTCCAGACCCCCGTACTGCCCGCGATCATCATCGGGCTCGTCGGCGTCGGCATCCTGGTCATCAACATCAACCAGCCGCAGATCTTCTCCGTGATCACGAGCATCGCGATCATCATGATCTACCTGGCCTATCTCCTGGTGACCCTGCCGATGCTGATCAGGCGGCTGCGCGGCCAGTGGGAGCCCGCGGAGGGCAAGTTCTCGCTCGGCAAGTTCGGTCTGCCGGTCAACATCCTCGCCGTGCTCTGGGGCGCGGCCATGTCCCTGAACCTGGCCTGGCCGCGCGCGGAGGTCTACAACGCGACCGGACCGCAGCACTGGTATCTGCGCTGGGGCGCGTTCCTCTTCATCGGGATCGTGGCCTGCGGCGGCTTCGCCTACTACTGGTTCGTGCAGCGGCACAAGGCCGGCGTCCTCGCCGAGCACCGCTTCGAGGAGCCTCCCGTCGACCCCACCACACCCCCGTCGCCCCCGGCCGCCCCCTGAAGCCCGCCGAAGCCCGCTGATCGTCGCCGATCCGTCGCTGATCTGGAGTCACCATGCCCGCAGAGAGCCCCAAGGCCGAGTTCGACTACGTGGTCGTCGGCGGCGGCACGGCAGGCGCCGTCGTCGCCGCGCGGCTGACCGAGGACCCGGACGTCACCGTCTGCGTCCTGGAGGCCGGCCCCTCGGACGTCGGCGACGACAACATCCTCCGGCTGACCAAGTGGATGGCCCTGCTCGAGTCCGGCTACGACTGGGACTACCCGATCGAGCCGCAGGAGAACGGCAACAGCTTCATGCGGCACGCCCGCGCCAAAGTGCTCGGCGGCTGCTCGTCGCACAACTCCTGCATCGCCTTCTGGGCACCCGCCGAGGACCTCGACGAGTGGGGCTCCCTGGGCTGCACGGGCTGGAGCGCCGCGGACTGCTTCCCCCTCTACCAGCGCCTGGAGACCAACGACGCACCCGGCGACCACCACGGCCGCTCGGGCCCGGTGAACATCATGAGCGTCCCGCCGAACGACCCCTGCGGGACAGCCCTGCTGGAGGCGTGCGCGGCGGCCGGCATCCCCACCACGCCGTTCAACACCGGTACGACGGTGAAGCGCGGCGCCCACTGGTTCCAGATCAACTCCCGGCCCGACGGCACCCGTTCGTCCGCCTCGGTGTCGTATCTGCACCCGGTCATCGGCAAGCGGCCCAACCTGGAGATCCGCACGGGGCTCCAGGCCAAGCGGCTGCTGTTCGACGAGGGCAAGCGCTGCACGGGCGTCGAGTACCTGGAGCCCGACACCATCCACAGCGGCAGCGTCTCGGCGCGCCGCGAGGTGATCGTCTCCTGCGGGGCCATCGACTCGCCCAAGCTCCTGATGCTGTCGGGCATCGGTCCCGCCGGGCATCTGCGGGAGTGCGGCGTCGAGGTGCGGGCGGACTCCCCCGGCGTCGGCTCCCATCTCCAGGACCACCCCGAGGGCGTGATCATGTGGGAGGCGAAGCAGCCGATGGTCACCTCCTCCACCCAGTGGTGGGAGATCGGCATCTTCGCGGACACCGAACCGGGCCTGGACCGCCCGGACCTGATGTTCCACTACGGCTCGGTGCCCTTCGACATGAACACCTACCGGCGCGGCTATCCGACCACCGACAACGCCTTCTGCCTCACCCCGAACGTCACCCGCGCCCGCTCGATGGGCACGGTCCGGCTGCGCACCCGCGACTTCCGGGACAAGCCGAAGGTCGACCCGCGCTACTTCACCGACGAGCACGACATCCGCGTGATGACGTACGGACTGCGGCTGGCCCGCGAGATCGCGGCGCAGGCCCCGATGGCAGGCTGGGCGGGCGCCGAACTGGCACCGGGTCCTGACGCCACGACCGACGACGAGCTCTTCGCCTACATCCGCCAGACCCACAACACCGTCTACCACCCGGCGGGCACCGTCCGGATGGGCGCGGGCGACGACGCGGACTCGCCGCTCGACCCCCAGCTGCGGGTCAAGGGCGTCACCGGCCTGCGCGTCGCCGACGCGTCGGTCATGCCGTTCCTGCCGGCGGTCAACCCCTGCATCACCACGATGATGATCGGCGAGAAGTGCGCGGACATGCTCAAGGCGACCTGAGCAGGACGGGCCGGGCCGCGCCGGGCATCACGCCCGGTCGAACCACGTCGGCTGATCCTGCGCCGCGGCCTGTTTGATCCGGAAGAGGCTGAACTCGTGCAGGTCCGGCAGCTGGTCCAGGGCGAACCAGGCCACGTCGAGCGACTCGTCGTCGTTGACCCGCGCCTCTCCGCCGACGGCCCGGCAGCGCAGTGTGATGTCCATGAACTGGCACTTGTCGCCGTTGGGGTAGGTCACCGGGTCGAGGGATTCGACGAGCACCACGCGCTCGGGCACGCAGTGCACCGCGGTCTCCTCGAACACCTCGCGCACGGCACACGCGGCGGGCTGCTCCCCCGGGTCCGGCATACCGCCGATGACCGACCACTTGCCGTTGTCGGCGCGCCGCCCCAGGAGCACTCTGCCCTCGTCGTCGAAGACGATGGCGGTGACCCCGGGGAGCCACAACAGCTGGTGGCCCGCGTCGGCCCGGATCGTGTGGATGAAGTCAGGGGTAGCCATGCCCCCGACCCTAACGGCCTACCGGGTGCGCCCGGCCCGCACGGCCCCCGTGACCGCCCAGCCGAGGCCGCCGGCGGCGATGAGCACGAGAATGCCCTCGGGCAGGGTGCCGAGCCGGGTGGCCGGTGTCTGCGAGGAGCGCAGCGGCACCTCCTCGACCAGCGAGTCGGCGGTGAACCACTTCGTCTTCTGGGAGACCCGCCCGTCCGGCATGATGATCGCGCTGACACCGCTGGTCACCGGCACGGTGACGGTGCGGCTGTGCTCGACGGCGCGGATCCGTGACATCGCCAGCTGCTGGTACGTCATCTCGCTGCGGTCGAACGTCGCGTTGTTGCTGGGCACCGAGATGAGCTGCGCGCCGTGCGTGACCGTGTCCCGCACGGCCCAGTCGAAGGCGGCTTCGTAGCAGGTGGCCAGGCCCACCTTGGTGCCCGCCATGGTGAAGACGCCGGGCTTGGTGCCGCGGCTGAAGTCCTGGCGCACCATGCCGACGTCGCTGCTGAAGAAGCCCACGATGCCGCGCAGCGGGATGTACTCGCCGAAGGGCTGGATCTGCCGCTTGTCGTAGGTGTCCGTGGGGCCCTTGACCGGGTCCCACAGGATCTGCTCGTTGAAGAGCTTGCCGTCCTTGCTCTCGACGACTCCGCCCACGGAGACGGGGGCGCCGATCGCCTTGGCAGCGCGCTCGATCGCCGCGCGGGCGTCCGGGTTGGTGAACGGGTCGATGTCGGAGGAGTTCTCCGGCCACAGGACGAAGTCGGGCTGCTCGGCCTTGCCCGCCTTCACCCGGTCCGCGAGGCGTTGCGTCTCGCGCACGTGGTGGTCGAGCACCGCGCGGCGCTGGGCGTTGAACTCCAGGCCCGCCTGCGGGACGTTGCCCTGCACGGCGGCGACGGGCGCGGTGCCGTCCACGGCGTCGTCGCTGACCAGCGGACCCCCGGCGAACCCACCCGCCACCCGGACCAACACCGCCAGCCCGGGC
>NZ_JBNNJZ010000712.1:0-3769 GCF_050270335.1 Streptomyces sp. NPDC059900 | reverse complement strand
GCCCACACCCGCGGTCCAGCGCTCGGAGTACGGGCCTTCGAAACGGTCCGCGACGGCGACGACCGCGTCGTACTGGTACTGGGTCCGCCCGGTGCCCGGGTTGTCGTAGCCGTAGCGGGGGCTGCCGTAGGCGTCGATCGAGGTACGGTCCCACGCGGCGTGCAGCAGGTAGTACTTGCCGCCGTGCTTGAACACGTAGGCGCCTTCGAGGTACGGCTCGGGTGTGTAGGGCTTCTGCCGGAACAGCGGGAGGTTCGTCGTCGGTTCGATGTCCTCCATGTCCTCGCGGAACTTGGCGTAGAGGTGGTTGTGCAGCACCAGCCAGGCGTCCTTGCCCTCGGTGTAGATGCTGCCGTCGATGTGGAAGTACGCGCCGTGCTTGATCCACGACGGTCCGCCGATGAACGACTCCCCGAAGGGCTTGTCGTAGTTGCCCTCGATCAGGCGGTAGGGGCCCTCGACTCCGCCCTCACTCACCAGGACGAACGAGCCCACCTTCTTGGAGTGATCGCCCATGCACGCCACGAGGTACCACTTGCCGCGGAAGTAGTGCAGCTCGGGCGCCCAGGCGTTGCCGCGCTTGCCGAACTGGCCGTCGTCGTGCCAGTACTCCTGCCAGGGGGCGACGACCGTGCGGCCGGGCCGGTTCTCCCCCACGAACTCCGGCGACCAGACCTTGCCGCGCTCGGCGTCGGGCCGGATCTTCGTGGTGTCGGCCAGCTTCCAGGGGCCGTGTATGGACCGTGCCGTCCACACGAAGATGCCGTCGTTCCAGGGGCCGGCCGCGGTGAGTCCCGGCACCCGGGTGGTGCCGGTCGCGACATAGAGGGGGCGTCCGTCGACGGTGAAGCAGTTGACGTAGGTGTCCCGCATCCAGACCCTGCCCAGCTCCTCGTCACGGGGGCGGAGTTCGAGGGGCAGGACGAAGGAGTTGTCGTCGCGCGGCCACAGTTCCTCCCGGGCGTCCGCACGGCCGTACGGTTCGAGGGCGGGCCAGTTCGCCGGATAGCGGGACGGCGGCCGGTGCGCCGCTGCCGCGCCGCCCTGGTCCGACTGGGCCCGGGCCACGCCGGCGGGCACCGCCACCGCGCCCACGGAACCCGCCATGCCGGCCAGTACGGACCGCCGGCCGAAGTTCGATTCGTTCGTGGGTCTTGTCATCACATGCTCTCCCTAGTCGTGTGAAAGCCGAGCGTCGGTCTCGAAGGCGGAGAGGGTCGTGTCGTAGTCCGTCTCCACGTCGTACATCGGCGTCATCCAGTGGTAGAAGTTGTCGCCGCGCTCGCGGAGCAGGTCGTAGAGCCGCCGGGTCAGCTCCGCGCGGATCTCCCGCATTTCGGGGTGGTCATGGCGGTTGTGCAGCTCGTCGGGGTCGGCATCGAGGTCGTAGAGCTCGTTGCGGGACTCGGGGTTGATCACCAGCTTGTGGCTTCTGGTGCGCAGCATCCGCTGCGGACAGGGGAAGTGGTGGCCGTGGAACTCGGCGAGGTGGTGCTCGTCCCACCGGGGGTGCTCGCCGCGTACGAGGGGCAGCAGGCTGCGGCTGTCCACGGCCGGCTCGGTCTTGCTGCCCGCCAGGTCGAGGATGGTGGCGGTGCAGTCGGTGAGCGAGACGAACTCCTCGCGGACCTGGCCCCGCGGGGCGCCGGGGACCTTGAGCATGCCGGGGATGCGGTAGATGTCCTCGTACATCGCCGGGCCCTTGTCGTGCAGCCGGTGCGATCCGGTGAACTCGCCGTGGTCGGCGGTGAAGAAGACGGCCGTCCGCTCGTCGAGGCCCAGTTCGCGCACGGCGTCCAGGATGCGGCCGATCTGCTCGTCGACGAGCGTGACGTAGCCCCAGTAGACGGCGATCAGCTTGCGCGTCTCCTCCAGCGGCATGGTGTCGAAGGCCCACAGCTTGCTGTAGTTCTGCTGGACGGCCGGTTTCGCCGCGAAGGTCTCGCTGATCGAGGCGGGCAGTTCGACCAGGGCCGGGTCGTACATGTCGTAGTAGGCGTCCGGGAGGATGTAGGGCAAGTGCGGCCCGAAGAAGTGGGTGGCCAGGAAGAACGGCGCGCCCTGTCCCTGGTCCTCCTGCGCGGCGAAGCGGCGGAGCATCTCGATGGTGCGCGTGGCCAGGTAGTGCTCGAAGGTGGCCTCTACGGGCTGGTGGAGGCGGGCGGCCAGGAGGTTTCCGGGACTGCCGTTGGGCGTGGTGCCCCGCACCGGGTCCGTGATGCGGTACGGGGGCAGGCCGTTGTCCGCCAGGTAGGCGAGGTAGTCCGGGTGGTCCACGGGGTTGTGCCAGCCGGCCAGGTCGGGGCCCTCGAAGCCGTAGTCGGCGGCGGTGCGCCGCACGCCGCCGTGCCACTTGCCGAGCAGGCCCAGGTTGTAGCCCTCGGAGCGCAGTTGCTCGGAGAAGGTGAACTGGCCCTCGGAGAGGTCTTCGAGATAGCCGACGTTGCGCTCGTAGTTGGCGAGCAGCTTGTGGCGGAAGGGGGCGGCGCCGGTGAGCAGGCTGGCGCGTGCGGGGGTGCAGATCGCGGTGGGGGTGTAGAAGCTGTCGAACCGGGTGCCCGCGGCGGCCAGCCGGTCGAGGTTCGGGGTGTGCGTGTGCGGGTTGCCATACGCGCCCAGGGTGTCCACGCGGTGCTGGTCGGTCATCAGGAAGAGCATGTTGTGGCGCACGGAGGGCCTCTCGGGTCGGTCGGTCCGGCTTCCGGCACACGTCGGCCTCGGCCGGGTGCCGTGGGACGCATGCTCCGACCCGGCGATGATTTAAGTCAAGAGTGCGTACATAAATCGCATCGAGCCACGCCGCCAGGCGAGTTCCGGGGGAGCTCGCGCCATCGGCGCCAGCAGATCACGGCGTTGCCGGTCCGGCGTTTCCTGTGACACCGCGTTCATGTGAACAATTTGTTTCGACTCATTGACGAAAATACTCGGCGCTCACATGCTGTCCTGCATGCACGAACACGACGGCCCGCTGACGCGGCTCCGACGCAGCCACGAGCAAGCGGTTCTCGAGCTGCTCCGCAAGCACGGCCCGCTGAGCCGCGCCGAGTTGGGCGACCGCAGCGGCCTATCCCGTACCACGCTGCACGACATCGTCGCCGGGCTCGTGGGCAACGGCTCCGTGGTCACCGGCACCCCGCACGTCGAGGTGCGCAAGCGCGGCCGTCCGGTGGAGAAGCTCAGCCTCAACCCGGCCGCCGGAGAGGCGGTCGGCATCGACTTCGCGCGCCGCGCCGTGCACGTCGCCGCGGTCAACTTCGCCCATGAGGTGATCGGTTCGGCGAGCGAGGCGCATGCGGCCGATCTGTCCTGGCCTGAGCGGATCGACATCGCGGAACGGCTGCTCGCCGCGTCGGGCGCCGTCCACCTCGACGCGCTCAGCGCGCTCGGCGTCGGCGTGGTCGGGCCGATCACCGACCCCGGCAGCGAGCAGGCCCGCGCGCAGGGCACCGACGGCCTGCCCGACCTGCTGCGCAAGCGGTTCGGCGTGCCGGTGCTCCTGGACAACAACACCCGGCTCGCGGCGCTCGCTGAAGCGGTGTGGGGCGCGGCAGCGGACCGCAGCGACGTGCTCTACCTGCGGTTGTCGCACGGCGTCGGCGGCGGCCTGGTCGTGGGCGGCGCGCTGCACCGCGGACGCAACGGCCTGTCCGGCGAGTTCGGGCACATCACCGTCGACCCGGCCGGCAGACCCTGCGAATGCGGCGGGACCGGCTGCCTGGAGACGCGTGCCTCACTCGACGCCGTCCTCTACCGCGACCGCGAGGCCGGC
>NZ_JBNNJZ010000711.1:0-3777 GCF_050270335.1 Streptomyces sp. NPDC059900 | reverse complement strand
GGCACACGAGCGATGCGCTGACCTCGTACACCTACAAGTCGCCGCGCGGCACGATGAAGGTCCGCGAGGGCACGTCCTTCACCACCGCCCAGAAGTCCTCCTCGGTCCTGCCCGCCCTGCCGAAGTCCTCGGGCGTCGACCGGGCGCGTCTGAAGGGCTACCTCGACGACGTGGCGAATGCGGCCGACCCCTTCTCGGGCGCCACCGACACCTACTGGACGGGCAAGGCGCTGGGCAGGCTCGCCCAGCTCGTCCCCGTCGCCGACCAGATCGGCGAGACCGGCACCCGCGACAAGCTCCTCGGCCTGCTCAAGGGCCGCCTCCAGGAGTGGTTCACCGCGGGCGGTGCCAGTGAGTTCTCCTACGACAAGGACTGGAAGACGCTGACCGGCTATCCGGCGTCGTACGGCAGCGACACCGAACTCAACGACCACCACTTCCACTACAGCTACTACGTCTACGCGGCGGCGATCGTCGCCCAGTACGACCAGGCCTGGGCCGCCGACTCGGCATGGGGCGGCATGGTCAAAACCCTCATCAAGGACGCCGCCAACCCCGCCCGCGGCGACGCGGCCTTCCCCTTCCTGCGCGGCTTCGACGTCTACGCGGGCCACAGCTGGGCCTCCGGACACCAGGGCTTCGCCGCGGGCAACAACCAGGAGTCCTCCTCGGAGTCGACCAATCTCAGCGCCGCCCTGGTGCTGTGGGGCTCGGCCACCGGCAACGCCGAACTCCGCGACCTGGGGGCCTACTTGCTGACCACCGAGTCGGAGGCGATCGCCCAGTACTGGTTCGACGCCGACGAGCAGGTCTTCCCCTCCGGCTTCGGCCATGACACGGCCGGAATGGTGTGGGGCAGCGGAGCGGCCTACGCCACGTGGTGGACGGCCAACCCCGAGGAGATCCACGGCATCAACGCCCTGCCCATCACAGGCGGCTCACTGCACCTGGCCGGACACAAGGCCGCGATCCGGCGCAACCTCGCCGAGATGGTGCGGGAGAACGGCGGTCCTGCGGCTGAGTGGCGCGACATCCTTTGGGAATTCGAATCGCTCGCCGATCCGGCCGCGGCCAAGTCCAAGTGGGACGCGGGCAACGCCGGTTACACGCCCGAGCAGGGTGAATCCAAGGCGCACACCTACCACTGGATCAACACCCTGGACACACTCGGCGCCCCCGACACGACGATCACCGGCGACATCCCGACGTCGGCGGTCTTCGCCAAGGGCACGACACGCACCTATGCGGCGCACAACTTCGGCGCCTCGTCCCGCACGGTCACCTTCTCCGACGGCGCGACCCTCACGGTCCCGGCCCGCTCCACGGCCACGGGCACCGGAACGGGCGGCGGCGACCCGGACCCCGACCCGCCCACGGGCAACGTCTTCCAGCTCCGCAGCGGAGGAACGCTCACCACGGCGACCGGGGCCACCGCGGGCAGCGACACTCTCGCCTCCGCCGGGGGAGCGAACCACGACGGCACACCGAACCAGCCGCAGGTCTACGAGGCGAAGAAGGTCAACGGCACGCTCGCGGCGGGCAAGTCCACGTCCTTCCGCCTCCAGGTGGACGCCGGGACCGCGGTCGGCCTGGGCCAGCAGGCCAGGATCAGCTACGACCTCACGGGCGACGGCACGTTCGACCGCACGGAGACCTACCAGTACTTCGCCACCGATCCGGTGAACGGCTGGGAGGCCTACAGCGAGGGCCGCGGCCTCAAATCGGCGACGGGCACGCTGGGCAACCTGAAGAACGGGACGGTGCGCCTGGAGGTGTGGTCGGCCATCGGCAACGCCCCGGCCAAACTGCGGACCGGGACGGCTGATTCGACCTTGACGATTCCGTTCGGCTGAGCCCCGGGTCCGTGTCCGAGTGATGTGTCCGCTGTCGCTCCCTGCCGGGAACAGGCAGGGAGCGACAGCGAACGATCAGGCGGCCTGCCGTCACTGGGTGGACGTGTCCGCCCGTACGGCGTCGGCCAGGGCCAGGCCGTAGGCGCGCGAGCCTGCGGCGTTGGGGTGCAGCGGGGCCGCGTCGCGCGTGGGGACGGTGCCTCCGATGTAGCGGTCGGCCGCGGGGGCGCACGAGTCGTGGCCGGTGCCGAGGTCCTTGGCGTCGACAAATGCGGCCCCGTGCCGTGCGGCCGCGGAGCGCAGCACCCCGCCGACCTGGTCGATCTTCGCCTGGATGTAGTCGGCGTCCTGGCCCCAGTACGGCTGGAGGGGGAAGCAGCCCCCGTCGCGGAAGTACTTGCCGTAGCCGACGACGAACACCTTCGCGTGCGGTGCGCGTTGGCGGACGGTGTCGAGGACGACGTCGAACTTCGGCGCCCAGGCATCGATGGCCTTGCCGTACCGGTCCGTGCCGCCCCCGGTGTTGGCCTTTGCGCAGCTCTTGCCGAGCGGCTTCGGCAGGGCGTTGAGGCAGCTGACCGTGAGCCCGGACAGGGCGCTGTCATTGGCGCCGATCGTGATGCTGACGAGGTCGGTGTCGGCGGAGAGCGCGTCGTACTGGGGCGCGGTGCCGGCATGCTGCGCAGTGCTGAAGTCGTCGGCGGTCGCGCCGGAGCAGCTCACGTCGGTCAGGTCGGCGTCGAGCGCCTTGGCGGCGACATGCGGGTAATCGGCCAGTGAGCGCAGGCACTTGCGGTTGGCGGTGTCGGTGGGGAGCACCAGCGGGGCGGCAGCGAAGGAGTCGCCGAGGGCCACGTACTGGAGGCGGTCTTCGTCTCCCGTCGCGGCCGCCGCGGTGGCCGTCGGGGCCGTGAGGGCGGTTCCGCAGAGCAAAGTGGTGACCAGCAGGGCGCGCGAAGGCGTTTTCATGGCGGTGTCCTCTTGATCTGTGCGGGTGGATGGGCGTGCCGGTGGGCGGTGCGGGGGAGTGGCAAGGGGCAGCGCGGCCCCTACGGCCACAGGCGGCGTTCTTGCTCCCGGGGCGCGAACACGACCCGGGCGCCGTCGGCGCCGTATGTCATGACGGGCCGCTCGGGGCCCCACTCGGGCCAGCCGGGGTCGTCGCCGCTCGCGAAGGCGATCCACGCGCGGTGCATCGCGTCGGCCAGGTGGCGCGGTGCCGTCTCGCCCGTGAGGAGCAGGCTGTCGGGCGTGTCGAGGGTGTCGAAGACGAAGCCGATCTCCAGGGCGTGGCAGGCGCCGAGTTCGTGCTGCGGTGAGGGCCAGGCGAACTCGTAGACGAAGGTCCGGCCGGGACGGCCCGTGCGGGCGTCGGCAAGGCGGTTGAGGGGCACGCGCAGCACCTTGTCGGTGACGATGGCGCCGAAGACCTCGCCGGGCGACGCGCCGGGCCGCGCGGTGCGGTAGACGACCGGAGCCCGCCAGGGGGCCTGGCCCTCGTGGACGGCGGCCCACAGCGTGGCGTCGTTGATGCGGTCGATGTAGCCGCTGGGCACGAACCAGAGCCGGTATTCGTCGGTGTTGGAGCCCAGCAGGACGTCGATGTGGTCGGCGGCGCCCCGGGCGAGCGCGGCGGCGGGGTCCTCGGGCAGGACGTCGCCGTCGACGACGAGGTGGAAGCCGCGGCCGCCGGTCAGCGGGGTGCCGCCCGCGGTGACGGCCCGCTGGGCGGCGAGCAGCCGTGCGCGGTCCACGCGGGCGAAGTCGGCCGCGGTGGGCGGGATGCCGAGGTGCTCGGCGATGGCGTTCGTGGTGCGGGCTGCTTCGGCCCGGTCGACGGCCGTGGGGGCTCCGCTTTGCAGGACCGCCCGCCGGAAGAGGCCCTCGGCGTGCGGGCTGGCCAGCAGGGCGGCGATGCTGATGC
>NZ_JBNNJZ010000710.1:0-3778 GCF_050270335.1 Streptomyces sp. NPDC059900 | reverse complement strand
GTACACGAAGGACCACCCGGACAACGGCCTCGCCCGTTATCTGCCCGCCCTGCGCAAGGTCGACGGCACCGACTCGCACGAGGGCCTGGACCCCGGCTTCACCAAGGCCTGGAAGGCGGAGGCCGAGAAGCCCGCGTTCCGCAAGGCCCAGAACAACGCCCGCGACCGCATCTACTTCGACCCCGCGGTCCGCCTCGCCAAGCTCGACGGGCTCGGCACGCTCGGGCAGTTCATCTACTACGACGCGATGGTCCTGCACGGCCCCGGCACCGGGCCGCGCGGCTTCTACGGCCTGCGCGAGGCGGCGCTCAAGGAGGCGAACACGCCGGCGCAGGGCGGCAAGGAGAAGGCGTACCTCGACATCTTCCTGGACATCCGCCGGGCGGCCATGAAGGAGGAGAAGTCGCACCGCGACACGACGCGCGTGGACACCGCCCAGCGGGAGTTCCTCTACGACGGCAATCTGGACCTGAAGACGCCGCTGACCTGGAAGGTGTACGGGGAGACGTTCAGGGTCCCGAAGTCCTGAACGCCTCCCGCGGGGCTCAGCCCTTGACGGCTCCCGCCGCCAGGCCCGAACCGAGCTTCCGGTGCACGATCACGAAGAAGATCATCACCGGCACGGTGACCAGCGTGGAGCTGGCCATGACCGGGCCCCAGGCCGTGGAGTTCTCGCCGAAGAACTGGTAAATGCCCACGGCGGCCGTGTACTTGTCGCTGCCCTTCATGAAGGTGTACGCGAAGACGAACTCGTTCCACGCCGTGATGAAGGCGAAGATCGAGGTCGCCACGAGCCCGGGGGCCACCAGCGGAAGCAGCACCGACCGGAACATCCGCCACCAGGAAGCCCCGTCGATGTACGCCGCCTCCTCGACCTCCTTGGGGATGGTCTGGACGAAGCCGCGCAGGGTCCAGATCGCGAAGGGCAGCGAGAGCGCGACGTAGACGATCGTCAGGCCGAGCAGCGAGTTGAGCATGTCGTAGTCCCGCATCTGGATGAAGAGCGGGATGACGAGCGCCTCCAGCGGCACCATCTGCACGATCAGGACCATGATCAGTACCGAGGTGCGGAACCGGAACTTGAAGCGGGCCACCGCGATGGCCGCGAAGAGCGAGAGCAGCGCGGCGGCCAGGATCGTGCCGAAGCCGACGAGCGCCGAGTTCAGCAGGTACGTGCCGAAGTTGCCCTTCTCGAACACATAGGTGAAGTGCTCGAAGCTGATGCCGCTGGGCAGCACGTCCGAACCGCGGGTGACCGCCTTCGGGTCGAGCGCCGTGGAGATCATCCAGTACACGGGGAAGAGCGTGAAGAGCAGCAGCGCGGCTACCGCGACGGGCAGCCCGATGCGTGCGGCGGGTGTGGTGCGGCGGGTCGTCACAGGTCCTCCTCCCCCTGCCGGAACAGCGTGCGGATGTAGACGATCGTGATGGCGAGGAGCAGCAGTGTCAGCAGGACCGCGGCTGCCGCGCCCGTGCCGTAGTCGTTCTTGGCGAACGCCTGGATGTAGGAGAAGACGCCGAGGTTGTAGACCTCTTCGTTGGCCCCGTCGCCGCCCGGCATCAGATAGATCTGGGTGAAGACCTTGAAGTCCCAGATGGTGGAGAGGATGGTCACCACGAGGAAGACCGGCTTGATCGTCGGCACCGTGATGTTCCAGAACCGCTGCCACGCGTTGGCGCCGTCCAGTTCGCCCGCTTCGTAGAGCTCCTTGGGGATCGTCATCAGGCCCGCGAGGACGGTGATGGCGACGAACGGGAACCCGTGGTGCACGACGTTCAGGGTCGCGATCGCGTAGAACGGGCCGCGCTCGGTGAACCAGTTGGTGGTGTCGGGGTCGATGAGCCCGATCGAGCCCGCGATCTGGCTGACCATGCCGTCCTGCGGCTGGAAGAGCCAGATCCAGACGTACGTCCCGGTGACGGCGGGCATCGCCCAGGCCGCGAGGATCGCGATGGAGCAGATGAGCCGCCAGGTCGAGCCGAGGCGGTTGAGCAGCAGCGCGACGAGCGTGCCGAGCGCGACGGTCAGGCCGACGCAGGCGATCGCGAAGAACGCCGTGTTGGGCAGGACCGTCTTCCACAGCAGGCCGCTGCCGAGCAGGTCGGTGTAGTGGTCGAATCCGGTGTACGTGCCGACGCCGCCGCCGAATTTGACGGCGTAGTCCTGCAACGAGAGCTTGCCGACCTGGATCAGCGGCCAGAGCAGCAGGCCCGCGAGGACCACGAGGGATGGCGCGAGGAGCAGCCACGGCCGGGTGAGGCCGATCAGCTTCTTCTTGCGGAGGGCTGCTTCGTGTTCCGGTCGGGTGGCGGGGCGGCGGCGGACCGTGGTGTCTTCTTCCGGCCCGCCGCCGACAAGCGTGCTTTTCACAGTGCCGACTCGCCCTTGCCTACTTGTCCTTGGCGAAGATGGCGTCCATGTCCTTGGCGGCCTTGTCCGCCGCTTCCTGGACGGAGGACTTGCCGGTCAGGATGGACTGCACCATGCCGGGGATGACCTTGGAGGCCTGGATCTCGCCGTACGCCTTGGTCTTGGGGACGGTCGCGCCGGCCTCCAGCATCTGCTTGGCGAACGGCTCGACCAGCGGGTCCTTCTTCGCCTCGATCTTCTTCAGCTCGGAGTTCTGACCGGGGAAGTAGTTGGTCTCGGCGGCCCACTTGGCCGCGAAGTCACCCGTGGTCAGCATCTTCACGAACTCCCAGGCGAGGTCCTTCTTGTCCGTGTTGAACGTGGACAGGTAGGAGCCGCCGAGGAAGGACTTGCTCATGCCGCCACTCTGGCCGGGGATCGGCACCGCGGCGAGCTTGCCCTTCAGGTCCGGGTTCGCGTCGACGATGGCCTTGGGGGTCCAGTTGCCGCCGACGGCCATGGAGATCTGGCCCTTGTTCCAGGCGTCGCCGACCTCCTTCTCCGTCCAGGTGTTGACCTTGGCCGGGGAGACCTTGTCCTTGGTGGCGAGGCCCGTGTAGAACTCGATGCCCTTCACGGCCTCCGGCGAGTTGATGCCGGACTTCCACTTGCCGCCCTGCTCGGTGGCGAGTTCGCCGCCTGCGCCCCAGATGAAGGGGGCCGCGAACATCTCGGCGCCGCCCGCGACCGGGAAGGGGATCATCCCGGGCTCCTTGTCCTTGAGCGTCTTGGCCGCGGACTGGAGCTCCTTCCAGGTGGTCGGCGCCTTCAGCTTGTGCTTCTCGAAGATGTCCTTGCGGTAGACGATGCTGCGTACGCCCGCGTACCACGGCATGCCGTACTGCTTGCCGTCGAGCGTGCCCGCGTCCTTGAGGCCCTCGACCAGGTCGTCGTTGAGGCCCGACTTCTTGACGTTGTCCGTCACGTCGACGAGCGCGCCGGTCTCGGCGAACTGCGGCACCCAGGTCGTGCCGACCTCGGCCACGTCCGGGACCTGGTCCTCGCCGCCCTCGATGGCGGTGGTGAACTTCTTCTGCGCGGTGGCCCACTGCTGGTACTCGACGTGGATCTTGGCGCCGGTCTTCTTCTCGAAGGCCTTGCCGGCCTCGGCGAAGAACGGCCGGGCGTCGGGGTTGGTCCCCTCCATGATCCACACGGTCAGGGTCTTGCCCTTGCCGTCCGCCTTGTCTCCGCCGTCGCTCCCGTCATCGCCGCCGCATGCCGTCGCGGTCAGTCCGAGCGTCATGGCGATACCTGCCGCGATGACCCGTCGCTTCATACCGGCCCCCTCATGGGTTCGTGCTGATTACTGCGCCGATCCGTTCGTGGGAGCGATTGTGGTCACAGGCTCTCGGCGCGGTCTAGACC
>NZ_JBNNJZ010000709.1:0-3780 GCF_050270335.1 Streptomyces sp. NPDC059900 | reverse complement strand
GGACGGGGGGCGGGTCCGGCGGTGGGTCGGTGGGCGGGTCCGTCGGAGGGTCGGTCGGCGGGTCGGTGGGCGGATCGGTCGGCGGGTCCGTGGGATCCGTGCTGCCGCCGGTGATGGTCACCGTGTGCAGCGCGGTGGACTGGCCTGCGTCCAGGGTGCAGTCCGCGGGGAACTCGTCGCCGTTCGGCGGAAGTTGGACGGGGTTGCCGTCCGCGTCCCTGGCGATCATGTTGTGCAGCTTGAGACCCGTGACGTCGAACTTGGCCGTGCCTTCCTTCTCCCAGGTCAGCAGGCCGCCGGGCGACTTGCCGTTGGCGGTGAGGGTGAAGCCCGCCGCGGGGTTGGGGATATTGCCCTTGGCGACGGTGTTGACGACCTTGATCGGAAGGTTGCCGGTGCCGCCGGGCAGGGTCACGTTCACATCGGCGGTGGCCTTGCCCTCCAGGGTCACCGCGCCCATCACACCCAGGCCCTGCGCGGCCCGCGCGCTGACCTTGGTGACGGCCTTGATGTCGTACTCGGGAACCGTCTCGCCCACGTTCATGGTGGCGGGCATGTCGGCGGTGATCTCAACTTCGATCGGATCGTTGTTGATGATCGGGAACTTACAGGTGTACTTCTGATTCAGCTTCAGCGGAACGGCGGAAGCGGTACCTCCGGTGACGGTGATCAGGCCGGTGACCAGCCCTGCGGTCGCGACCGCGGCCAGGGCGCCGCGCACCCCGGCTCTCTTTCGATTAGCTCTCATGAGCTGCCTCTCGTACTGCGTGAACGGGCAGAACGGGTGAAGGAAGAATGGCCGTACATGTCGTTATGTTCGCCAGATACGGTCCTGTTTCGGATCGGTAAACTACTGACGGGTAGTTGGGCGGTCAAGATGTCAATTACCAGCAGAATTCAGCTGCCTGGATTTTGGGGATGCTTCATCCCGGGGTGAGTAACGAGCAATCCGGATTCGTACGTCGGTGCCAAAAACCCGGAGGGTGCGCGCGGGTGACAAGTGATCGCGGCTCCTTACTCACCCCGCAACAGATCTTCGGCGCCCAGTGAAACGGCTCTTGACCGGCTTCTCGAAGCGCGACTAGCTTCCGCTTTCGGCTCGATTGTTAATTCAACGTAATTTCACGTGCCGGTGCTTGTGCCTGTCTGCGCCTGCGCTGTGACTCGTGCTTGTGTCGCCGAGCGGTCGGAGTTCTGATGCTGTCTTGTGAGGCAATCCGGGACGCGGATCCCGGGTCGAGCCCTTCCGGCCGCGCGGACGGGAGACCGAACGCCGCCCACCTCGCCCCCGCCGCGTACGAACGCGGACGCGCCGGGCTCACCGACACCCGCAATGCCCAACCGGCCCTGGGCATTGCGGGGTACGCCACGCCGAGCGGCGGCGATGCGCGATGAGCCGCTTCCTCTTCGTGGTGCCACCGCTCGCCGGCCACGTCAGCCCGGCCTCGGCCGTCGCCGCCGAACTCGCGGGCCGCGGGCACGAGGTGGCCTGGGCCGGGCTGCCCGCCGCCCTGGAGGGCCTGGTGGCCGCCGACGCCCCCGTCTTCCCCTGCGCGGGCGTACCCGGCCTCGATCACAGACCCCGCGACCTGCGCGGCGCGGCGGCCCTGAAGTTCCTGTGGGACGACTATTTCGCCCCGCTCGCCTACGCCATGGCGCCCGGAGTGACTGCGGCCGTGTTGGAGTTCGGGCCCGACCTGCTCGTCGTGGACCAGCAGACGGTCGCGGGCGCACTGGTCGCCGAACGGCTCGGCGTCCCCTACGCCACCTCATCGACCACCTCCGCGGAACTCGCGGGCAGCCCCGTGGGCACCCCGGAGTCCGACCAGGCCGACCAGTGGATCACCGACCTCCTCGACGGGCTCCGGCTGCGCCTCGGCGACCCTTCGGCCCGCTACGATCCGCGGTTCTCGCCGCGGCTCACACTGGTCTTCTCCACCAGCGAACTCACAGGACCGCAGGCGCCTGAGCGCGGTCCGGTGCGCTTCGTCGGCCCGGCGCTCGACCAGGCGCCGGCCTCGCGTGCCGAAGCCGCCGACTTCCCCTGGGGATGGGTCGACCGGGACGACGGCCGGGCGCTGGTCCTGGTCTGCCTCGACACCGCCGGCACCACGGTGGGCGCCCACTTTCTCGCCCAGTGCGTCGACGGTGTACGCGCCCGCTCCCGCGAACTGCGCGCAGTGGTCGTCGACCCCGACGGGGTCCTCGGGCCACCACGCGACGACGGCAACCTCCTGATCTGCCCCGCCGTTCCCCGACTCGCACTCCTGGCCCGCACAAACGCCGTCGTCTGCCATGCCGGGCACGACACCGTCACCGAGGCCCTGTGGCACGGCGTCCCCCTGGTGGTGGCCCCGGTCCGTGACGACCAGCCCCTGGTCGCCGCCCAGGTCACCGCCGTGGGCGCGGGGGTACGGGTGCGATTCGGCCGGACCGACGCCAAGGCCGTCGGATCCGCTCTGGACGCGGTACTCGGCCAGCCCCACTTCACCGCGGCCGCCCGCCGCGTCAGCCACTCCTTGCGGGAAGCCGGGGGAGCTCCCACCGCGGCCGCGCACCTCGAAGAGCTCGCGATCGCAGCGCAGCAGAACCCGCGGCAGAACCTGCAGATCTAGCCGAGCGCACGCACCGCGAGCCGCACCATCGGCCGCCCGAACGGACGGTCCCACCAGCCGCCACACGCCACCAGCCGCCACACGCCACCTGCCCCAGGGGAACTGACATGCCGACACGGATATCCCGCCGGGCAGGACGGCTTGCCGCCGTCCTCGCCCTGATCCTCGCGGCCTGCACGCTCTTTCCGGGCACGGCGGGCAGCGAACCCCGCGCGGCCGCCGTGAGCGCGAGCACGGGCGCCGCCGCGCAGTTGCCGCCCGACGACTTCTACGTACCGCCGTCCGCCCTGCCCGACGGAAAGCCCGGCGACGTCATCCGCTCCCGCAAGGTCGAGCCCGGCACGCCGACGCCACGTGCCCTGGCCGACACCTGGCAGGTGATGTACCGGTCCACGGACGCGCTGGGCAAGCCCCACGCGGTGACGGCCACTGTCATGGTGCCCAAGGGCGGCACTCCCGCCTCACGGCCCGTCGTCGGCTGGGGGCCCGGTACCCAGGGCCCCGCCTTCCGCTGCACCCCGTCGCGGATGATCGCCAAGGGTGCCCTGTACGAGCAGTGGGTCATCAACGCCATGCTCCGGGCGGGTTATGCGGTTGCCGTCCCCGACTATGAGGGCTACCGGCCGGGACCGAAGACGACGTACATGGTGGGCAAGTCCTTGGGCCCGGCCCTCATCGACGCGGTCCGCGCCGCCCAGCGGCTGCCCGCCGCCGGGCTCTCCGCCGACGCCCCGGTCGCCTTCCGCGGCTACTCGCAGGGCGGCGGCGCCGCGCTGTGGGCGGGAGAGTTCCAGCCCGACTACGCGCCCGAGCTCAAGCTCAAGGGCATCGTCGCGGGAGGTGTCCCCGCCAACCTGATGGAGGTGGCCCTGCCGCTCAACGGCCGCCCCGGCTCCGGCTTCCTCTTCTACGCCCTGATCGGCCTCGACAACGCCTACCCCGAGCTCAAGTTCGGCGACGTACTCAACGACGCGGGCCGCGCGATGACCGCCGACCTCGAAGCGGGAGGCTGCGCCCTGGAGATGATCAACAAGTACGGCAACAAGTCGCTGTCCTCGTACGTCACCCGCAGCCCGCTCGTCGACGCGCCCTGGGTCGCCCGCTACACGGAGAACACCCTCGGCAGCAGCCCCAAGATCAAGGTGCCGGTGCTCCAGTACCACGC
>NZ_JBNNJZ010000708.1:0-3784 GCF_050270335.1 Streptomyces sp. NPDC059900 | reverse complement strand
GTGTAGGGCGAGACATGACCGGCGTCGTCCAGGGCACGGACCTTGTAGGCGTACTCGACGTCGGGTTCGGCGTCACTGTCGACGTAGGTGCTCTCGGGCACGGTGGCGAGCCGCTTGTACGGCCCGACCTCGTCCGGCTCGGTCCCCTCGGCCTCCGCCCGGTACACCTCGTAGGCGGTGGCCGCGGAGAGCGAACTCCAGGAGAGCGAGACGGACTCGCGCCCGGAGGCGGCGTGGAGGCTGTCGGGGGCGTCGTACAGGGGATTGTCGGGCTGGTCCGGGTCGTCGCTGCTGCGGTGGGCGGATCCGGCGGCCGCGGTGGGCGCGGTGGCATGGGCGGTGCCGGATATACCGAGGGCGAGGACGACAGCGGCCGCGGAGGCGACGGCTGCGGGTCTGAGACGGGGCAGTGGAGACACGGCTGGCGTTCCCTTTCCGGTGGAACAACGTACGGGCGTACGGCAGTTCGGGATGCAGTCGTGGGGGGATCCTGCGGTGCTGTGGGGGCAAGGAACTGTAGCTGTATATGACCGGGAAACGGGAAGCGGCGCGCCCTCTGCCGGACCGCAGGGATGCGGAGCAGCTCCCTCCTCAGCGCCGCGCCAGCGCCAGCACGCTCAGGCCGAACATCAGGACACCCAGCGGGAGATGGACCGACGGCACGTGCGCGATGCCGAGTACGACCTGGGCCGAGGCGAGGGCAAGAAAGCCGGTCGCGTACCAGACGGGTCTGGGCGAGCCGCCGCCCGGCTTCCACGCCAGCACGGCCGCGAGCAGGTACAGCATCGACGCGCCGTACATCACGCGGGCTCCGACGCTGTGCAGCGTCTCTCCGTAGGACGCGGTCAACAGCAGTCCCGCGGAGACCGCTTGAAGGAAAATGGTCACGGTCTGCAGGGCGATCGCGATCTGCAGAAACGAAAGGCCGCGCTGTGTCGTCGCCTGGGTTGCCATGCCTCGGTCCCCTTTTCCGCCCCCGGGGGCAGTAGATCGATAAGGTCTCACCAGGCCGACGACGCGGGCCTGCGAAAGGTAAGGCGAGGGGGCGGTCGAAGGCATGGGGACAGCGGGGACGAGTACGGACGAGATAGCGGGCGAACGGCGCCAACTGATCAATGTCGCCTATCGGTTGCTCGGTTCACTGGCCGAGTCCGAGGACGCCGTGCAGGAGGCATACGCCCGGTGGTACGCGCTGCCACGCGGCCGCCAGGACGAGATCGTCTCCCCCGGGGCCTGGCTGACGACGGTGACCGGCCGCATCTGCCTGGACGTGCTCGGCTCGGCGCGGGCCCGGCGTGAACGCTATGTCGGCGCATGGTTGCCCGATCCCCTGCCCGACCGCGCCGGGCGCGACCACGGCCATGACACCGACCCCGCCGACCAGATGATCCTGGACGAGACGGTGACCATGGCCTTCCTCGTGGTCCTGGAGTCGATGACGCCCGCCGAGCGGGTGGCGTTCGTCCTGCACGACGTCTTCCGCTACCCCTTCGCGGAGATCGCCGGCATCCTCGGCCGGACCCCCGCCGCCTGCAAGCAACTCGCGGCCTCCGCCCGGCGGCGGGTGCGTGCCGAGCGGACTCCGGTCAGCGTGACCGGACAGGCCGATGCGGTACGGCAGGTCAAGAAGGCATGGGAGTCCAAGGACATCGCAGCCCTCGTCGACCTCCTGGACCCGGCCGCCGTGATGACCGCCGACGGCGGCGGCATCGCAGGCGCCGCCCTGCGCCCGGTCGAAGGCGGGGCGCGCATCGCCCAGTACATGGTCGCGATCGCCGACAAGGCTCCAGGGCTGGAACTCCTGGAGCGGCCGGTCAACGGCATGCCGGGCCTGGTGGCCCGGCGTGGTGGCACCGTCATGACCGTGGCGGCGTTCGACATCGCCGACGGCCGCGTCACGCGGATCTGGGCGGTGCGCAATCCGCAGAAGCTGCGGCCGTGGGGGCGGGAGCGCCAGGAGCCACCGGCTGGACCAGGGGTTACGCCGGGTGACCCGCCGGGCTCTTGGTGAGCTGGGCGGTCCTCGGCGGGCGCCTGCGCCGCACGATCGCCACGGTCACTCCGATTCCCCCGATCAGCAGCCCGATCCCACCGAAGATCAGCGGCAGCAGCCACATCGAGGTGAAGCTGTTGATGCGCGCGTCGCCGGGGGAATCGGCGCGGTAGAGCACCTCGACCCGCTCCATCAAGTCGTACGCCGGTGGATTGGAGCCCGTCGAGCCTTCGAACGTCCTCGACTTGCCGTCCGCCGCGGTGAACTGGACGACCGGGTACGCCGTGGGCCCGTCGTTCGCCCGCCGCTTGCCGGAACCGCCGTCGCTGCGCCACTCCATCGACACCACCGTCCCCCGGGCACGCTCACCGGAGGCCAGGTACGAGACCGACACCCACGTCAGGATCAGCCCGATCGCCAGGAACAGCGACCCGAACGCGATCGCCCCGAACGTGACCCACTGGCCGGCTCCCCACCCGCGTACCCGAAACCGCACAACGTCCCTCTCACTTGTCCAAAGGAGAGGGACGCTATCCCGGGCGCCCGGCCGCCGTGCTCGCGCCCCTACCGATGCGGAATCAGGCCGTCCGCAGGAGTCGGTGCCGGCCGGCCGCCCCGCACCCGTGCCATCAGAGGCTCTTCCCCATGAGGACGCACGTCGTCTCGTGGCGGCGGAGCTCCCCGTCGGGCCCTTCCACGTCCCAGCCGTCGGGCTCGCTTCCGTACGCGACATAGCCGAGCCGCTCGTACAGGCCACGCGCCCGCGGATTGCTCTCCTCCACGGCGAGTTCGGCCCTGCGCAGGCCGCGGCGGCGGATCCTGTCCTCCGCCGCCCGGATCAACAGCGTTCCCAGGCCGCGGGACTGGAGCGCCGGCAGCACGCCGAGCTGCCACAGGGTTCCGGCCTGCCCGGAGACCGTGTAGTCGATGCCGCCGATCGCCACCGGCAGATCCGCGGGGGTGCAGACAGCCAGGTAGTCCACCTCGCCGGCCTCCGCGCGCGCCAACTCCCCTTCCACGTGGCGCAGGTGGGTGGCCGTGCCCGCCCAGGTGCAGGCGGGCAGGTCGCGGGGCAGCAGGTCACGCACTCTGACGGGTACGGCGATCGTGGCGGCGGGGTCGTTTGCTGTACTCACAGCCGTGAGCATGCCGAGCGGCACACCGGCACTGCAATGCATTTCTCCGGGCTTGGGCCGCCCCGCCGGACGGGGCCCGGCTAGGCGCCGCGCTTCTTCGCCGTCGTCTTCTTTCCTGCGGTCGTCTTCTTCGCCGTGGACTTCTTGGCGGCCGTCTTCTTCCCGGCCGTCTTCTTCGCCGCCCGCTTCTTCGGCATCTCGTGGACGGTCGCGTCCTTGCCGCTGCCGCTGCCCTCGCCGCGCGAGGCCTGCGCCTTGGACACGGACTCCTGGAGCGCGGCCATGAGGTCCAGGACCTGGCCGGCCGGCTCCTCCTCCTCGGTCGGCTTGGGCGGCTTCTTGCCGCCTGCCTTGGCCTCGATGACCTGCTCCAGCGCTTGGGTATAGCGGTCGGTGGACCATTCATGGCCGGTGATGCCGTCGGTCGTCATGGAGTCGATGAGGAGGACCGCCCTGTCGATCTCCTCGTCGCTCACGTCGACGGCCTTGGGCGCCAGCTCCTGCGGGTCCCGTACCTCGTCGTCCCACTTCATGGCGTGCAGCAGGATCACGTCGTCCTGTACGCGCAGCAGACCGAGGCGCTCCCTGCCGTGCCACGCGAATTTGGCGACGGCGGCCTTGCTGTTGCGCTCCAGGGCTTTGCGCAGGAGCGTGT
>NZ_JBNNJZ010000707.1:0-3792 GCF_050270335.1 Streptomyces sp. NPDC059900 | reverse complement strand
GTCCAGGGCCTCGACCGGCACCGGGAAGTCCATCGAGGCGAGCCTCTTGACCTGCCGCTCGGCGGTCAGGACCAGGGGGCGCGGCCCGTCCTGGTGCTCGAAGCCGCGGTGGCCGTTGACCCGCCCGGCGGGGATCCCCGGATCGAGGACGAGCGCCAGGCCCGCGTACTTGCCCGTCGGCACGTGGATGACGTCGCCGGGCTTGAGCTTCTCCAGGGCAGCGGCGGCGGCCGCCCTGCGCTGGTTGGCCCCCTGCTTGGCGAGCTCGGTCTCCCGGTCCTTCAAGTCACGGCGCAGGCGCGCATACTCGTCGAAGTCGCCCAGGTGACAGGTCATCGAGGCTTTGTAGCCCTCGAGGCCCTCTTCGTTCTTCTGGACCTGGCGGGAGATGCCGACGACCGACTTGTCGGCCTGGAACTGCGCGAAGGACGTCTCCAGAAGCTCACGCGAACGGTGCCGCCCGAACTGCTCGACCAGATTGACCGCCATGTTGTACGACGGCTTGAAGCTGGACCGCAGAGGATATGTGCGGGTGCCTGCGAGCCCCGCGAGGTGCTCCGGGCTCATGGCGCGCTGCCACAGGACCACCGCATGGCCCTCGACGTCGATGCCGCGCCGACCGGCACGGCCGGTCAGCTGGGTGTACTCGCCGGGCGTGATGTCCGCGTGCTGCTCGCCGTTCCACTTCACGAGCTTTTCGAGGACCACGCTCCGCGCGGGCATGTTGATGCCGAGCGCGAGGGTCTCGGTGGCGAAGACCGCGCGCACGAGACCGCGCACGAAGAGCTCCTCGACGACCTCCTTGAAGGTCGGCAGCATGCCCGCGTGGTGCGCCGCGATGCCGCGCTCCAGACCTTCCAGCCATTCGTAATAGCCGAGGACGTGCAGGTCCTCGTCCGGGATGGCGGCCGTGCGCTCCTCGACGATCTCGCGGACCCGGGCCCGCGCGTCCTCGTCGTTCAGCCGCAGCCCCGCGTGCAGGCACTGCTGGACGGCGGCCTCGCAGGCCGCGCGGCTGAAGATGAACGTGATCGCGGGAAGGAGACCCTCGGCGTCGAGCCGGTCGATGACCTCGGGCCGGCCCGGCGTCCAGATCCGCGACCGCTGTCTGCGCTCGCGCTCGCGGTCGGCCTCGCGGACCATCTTGCCCTTGCGGCGGTCCCGCGGGTTGTACGAACGGCTGGCCTCCATCCGCGCCATGCGCGTGAGGTCGGGGTTGACGGTCTTGCGCCGGCCCTCCCCCTCCTCGAAGAGGTCGTACATCCGGCGCCCGGCGAGGACGTGCTGGAACAGCGGCACGGGCCGGTGCTCCGAGACGATCACCTGCGTGTCGCCGCGCACGGTGTCCAGCCAGTCGCCGAACTCCTCCGCGTTCGAGACGGTCGCCGACAGGGAGACCAGCGTCACCGACTCCTGGAGGTGGATGATCACCTCTTCCCAGACGGCGCCGCGGAAGCGGTCGGAGAGGTAGTGCACCTCGTCCATCACCACATAGCCGAGGTTGACCAGCGACTGCGAGCCCGAATACAGCATGTTCCGCAGCACCTCGGTGGTCATCACGACCACCGGGGCATCGGAGTTGACGCTGTTGTCGCCGGTCAGCAGACCGACCTTGTCCGCGCCGTATCTCTTGGAGAGGTCGGCGTACTTCTGGTTGGAGAGCGCCTTGATGGGCGTGGTGTAGAAGCATTTCTTGCCCTGCAGCAGGGCAAGGCGCACGGCGAACTCGCCGACGATCGTCTTGCCCGAGCCCGTGGGGGCGGCCACCAGTACACCCTTGCCCGCCTCGAGCGCCCGGCAGGCGTCGATCTGGAAGGGGTCGAGGCCGAATTCGTACATCTCGCGGAAGCCAGCGAGTGCGGTGGCCTGCTCGACAGCGCGCTCGCGCGCCGCCGCATACCGCTCGGCCGGTGAGAGGTCCTCTGTCATCGTGCTTTCGAGACTACCGGCCACCACTGACAACGGACGATCATTATCCGAGGACCCGCACGGCCCCCGGCACACACTCCGCGGTCAGCGGGAGCCCGCCGAGCTGCTCCCCGTCCGCGTACCCGGTGACGTCCGGGGCGGCGAGTTCCACCTTCGCGGCCCGGAACACGGTGACCTTGGGATGGTCCAGGTGCGTGCCCTTGTACACCTTCGGGAAGACCTTCAGGAGTGTCGTACGGCTGCAGTCGCCGACGACCGTGACGTCGAAGAGGCCGTCGCCCGGGTCGGCCCGCGCGCAGATCTTCATGCCCCCGCCGTACGACGGTCCGTTCCCCACGGCGACGAGCGTCGCGTCGATCTCGTGGGCCGGGCCGTCGTCCAGCCTGATGCGGTACGGGACGGGCCGGAACGCCGCCAGCTCGGCGATCATCGCCAGGTCGTACTTGAAGCGTCCGGTGGGCCAGCGCATCCGGTTGCCCCGGTCGTTGACCCGCGAGTCGAAGCCGGAGGCGAGCACGGTGCCGAACCATGTCTTGCCGACCCGCCCCAGGTCGACGGCGCGCGTGCGGCCCGCGTCGAGCGCCTCGGCGATGACCGCCCCCGCGGCGGCCGGATCCCGCACCGGAAGCCCGAGCGCCCGCGCGAAGTCGTTGCCGGTGCCCACGGCGATCACGCCCAGGGGCGTCGGCGTCGCGGCGACGGCCTGGAGCGCGAGGCTCGCCATGCCGTCGCCGCCGACGGCGATCAGCGCGCCCGTACCGGCATCGACGGCATCCCGTGCCCGGCGCAGCGCGTCGGCGGAGTCCTCGCCGATGACCGTACGCACGGAGTATCCCGCGGCCCGCAACGCGGAAGCGGCCGGCTGCGCCGCGTGAGCGCCCCGGCCGCGTCCCGCGACGGGATTGACGAAGAGAGTGATCTCGCTGGTCACTGGGGCCCCCGGACGTCGTCTGCGGGAGGACCCTACAAGATCAGGTCACGTCGTCGAAACCGTTTACCCGATCCCTGTTCGCCACGGCCCCGTCGCCGCTCGCCTGCTCGGGCAGCGCCCGGTTCGCGGACACCGGCTCGATCTCGCCGACGTCCTCGGGGGTCAGGTCGAGTTCGGAGGCCTCGTCGTCGTCGGGTCCGGCGGCCGCGATCCTGTCCTTGCGCCGGTCGTTCAGGAGCGAGAAGGCGGTGGCCGCGAAGTACAGCACCCAGATCGGCCCGGCGAGGGCGATCATCGTCAGCGGGTCCGTGCTGGGCGTCGCCACGGCCGCGAAGACCGTGATGCCCATGATCATGCCGCGCCACCAGCCGAGCATCCGCTTGCCGGTGAGCACCCCGGTGAGGTTCAGCATCACCAGGAGCAGCGGCAGCTCGAAGGAGAGCCCGAAGACGATCACCATGCGGGTGACCAGGTCGATCAGCTCGTCCAGCGGCAGCTGGTTGTCGATCCCGCCGGGCGAGAATTCGAGCAGCACCCGCGCCATCGTCGGCAGCGTCTTGTACGCGAAGAACCCGCCGCCCAGGAACAGGGGGAAACCGGCGGCCACGAATCCGTAGGCGTACTTCTTCTCGCTCTTGTGCAGGCCGGGGGCGACGAACGCCCACAGCTGGTAGAGCCAGATCGGCGACGCGAGCACGACGCCGGCCATCAGGGAGATCTTCAGCGCGAGCGTGAACGGCGTGAGCAGACCGTTCAGCACGATGCGCGCGCACGTGCCGTCTTCCCTCTTCGCCAGCTCGGCGAAGCTGGTCTCGCACCCCACGGAGTTCAGAATCGGGTTCGTGAAGAACTCGATGATGTCCTTGTAGAAGAAGGCAGCGACGATCGCGACGACGATGATGGCCAGCACGGCCTTCGCGAGCCGGTTGCGG
>NZ_JBNNJZ010000706.1:0-3797 GCF_050270335.1 Streptomyces sp. NPDC059900 | reverse complement strand
CCGTAGGGGACGCGGCCTTCCCCGACGGCCGTGTCTCGGGGCTGGAGTTCTGGGAAGCCCTCTTCCGTCCCACCCCGTACTTCGCGAACATGATCCGCAGCGGGCTCCTGATGCCCGAGTTCCTCTATACGCGCCGCCCGGGGCGGTATTCGCGGCCGGACACCGGCATCCCCGCGCTGTCCCTGATGGTGTTGCCGCACCTCACCGACGACCCCGACGGTCTGCTCGACGAGATCGGAGCGGCGGTCATCGGCTGGCCCGACCGCACGGCGGCCGAACACCACGAAGCGCTCTTCGAATGGCTCAAAGCGCGGTTGGGGCGGACCGCCGTCGTGGAGCGCTCGGGATATTCGACGGGCTGGACCCAGAAACTGCGCACCGCCTTCCCCTACGCGAAGTTCGTGCACCTGTTCCGCGACGGGCCCGACTGCGCCCTGTCCATGAGCCGCCACCCCGGATACCGCGTGATCACCCTGATGCGTGAGATCCAGGAACGGACGGGCGTCGGGAGCTTCGCCGACCTGACCGACGAGGACGTGCGCTCCCTGCCGCCCGATCTGGCGCCTCTGCTCAACGAGCGCTTCGACCCCGCCCTCGTACAGGACCGGGACTTTCCGCTGAGCCGGTTCGGCGCCCTGTGGTCCGAACTCGTCACCCGGGGAGCGCGGTTCCTCGACGAACTGCCCGCCGCCCAGCGCATGACCCTGGCCTACGAGGAGCTCCTCGACGCTCCCCGGCAGGAACTGACCCGCCTGGCTGCTTTCGCCGGAATCGAGCCGTCGCCCCAGTGGCTGGACGGCGCGTGCGCCCTGCTCGACGACAGCCGCCGCGGCTCGGCCAGCAAGCAGCTGACGCCGGCCGAATTCGACGAGCTGACGGAGAGCTGTGCTCCGGGGGCCCGGGCTCTGCGGGACAGCCCGAGCTGACGGGGTCGCACTCCTGGCCGGACACAGCCGCCGCGACCTGCGGGGCCTGGCAGGGCGCCGACAGCGAGCGGTGGATGGCCGTCTGCCGGCCCGTCGAGCAGATCGCCGGAACGACGCGATGAGCGGGCCGGCACACCAACCTCTCGTGAACGAGGCCGCTGCAAGACGTGAGGCGTCCCCCTCGCTCTCGGGAGCGTGGGGGACGCGCCCGGGCGGGCGGGGTCTAGGCCCGCACAGTGTTGGCAGGGTGGTCGAGCCAGAGGCGGGAGCCGTCGTCGTCGAAGGTGAGTCCGTAGCGCGTGAAGTGAGGCCCACCGGCGTATTTCCACCGGCTGTAGGCGTTCACGATCTCGTCCCACAGGTTGCGTGCCCCGTATACGGTCACCGCGCCCGTCTCCCACCAGTGGTCGTAATCGACGATGGTGACGGAGGTGCCGCCGGCGTCCCAGAACTGCACCTGCCGCTCGGCGCCCTCGCCGCGCTTGGCCTGGCTGACGTCCGGAAGGTGCAAGCCGATGACGAAGTCCTGGCCCCAGTCCCGCTCCAGCACCACGGCCGGGGAGATACGCGAGGCGGCTTTGACGCTGTCGGTGGGCGGGTTGAGCCGGCGGCTGGGGCGGTGGGCGCGGGCCGGCATGTAGAACGCGCTGCTCACGAACCGGCCGCAGGCCACGTTGTGGTCGACGGTCAGCTCCAGTATTCCGCCTGCGGCGTAGGACGTGATGAACGGGACCAGGATGACCGCCTGGTCGGCGGCCTGGTGGCGCCAGGCGTCGGAGATGGTGCGCACGGCGGCCGTCGCGATGATCCGGTCATAGGGCGCCGTGGGCTGCCAGCCCTCCAGCCCGTCCCCGCAGATGGTGGTGGGCGTGTATCCGGCCGCGCGCAGATTCGTCTCTCCCCATGCGGCAAGAGCGGGGTCGTACTCGACGGTGGTCAGGTTGCCGCTGCCCACCCGTTCGCTGATGACGGCCGAGTCGTAGCCCGAGGCGGTGCCCAGGTGCAGCACCCGGTGACCGGGGTCGAGGTCCAGGAGATTGAGCTTTTCGAAGACGACGTCGAGTGCGGAGATCGACGAGGAGAAATCCCCCTCGGCGGGTCCGTCCTCGGGGAGGGTGGCGCCGTCGTTCATCTGGGTGATGAGGGACTCGTGGGTGCCCCAGACAGTGCGCCGCCACGTCTCCTCGTCCTGGTCGCGGTCGATGACCGGATACAGGCCCGCCTCCGTGCGGGTGGGTGACCAGAAGGCCGAGGGCGCGAAGGCTTCGCGGTCCACAGCGTGGAACGCCGGCCGAAGCCATGGGGATCTGAAGGCTCCCATGGCCTCAAGCTCTGTGCTGGCGATGGTGCGGTAGTCCATGAACGCGAGCCTCTATTTCCTGGGTTCGCTGCCGTCGGGGGACGGTGGGGTCGGCGGTGGCGTCCACGGCTTGTCGCTCGGCTCGCCGCCGTGCTTCCCGGCCATACTCATCGTGTTGATCACAATCGTTCTCCTTTGCCAGCAGGGGACTTGTGGTTGCGGGGCGGGAGCGGGCCGGGGTGCGGGTCCGGTCCGGGCGTCGGGACGCTCATGGTGCTCCTCTGGGGTGGTGCCCGTGCCGGGCCGCCCGCAAGGGGGAGCCTGGAGGGACCGGGTCCGGCACGGGAGTTCTAGGGGTTGTTCACTACGGCGATCAGGGCCGCGCAGAAGGCCACGACGACCAGTGAGACGAGGGCGGTGGTGAGGGCGCCCTCGGCGATGCGGGCGCGGTTCGGACGGCGGGCCCGGTAGCTGCCCCGGCGGCTCACCACGGCGGGACCACCGCGTTCTTCAGCAACCGGCACGCACCCGCGAGAAGATAGAGGGAGGCGGTGGGGTTGGTGAAGGCGCCGGTGATCTGGTCGTGGTGTACGGCTCTCGCATGGCGGATCGAGTCGGTCAGGACGTCGCGGGCGCGTTGGGCTGCGGGGCTCGTGACGGAGATGGCGGATAGCCGCTTCTCGGCTGGAGTGACCAGCAAGGCGAGGTAGACGGTCAGCTCCTCGGCGACTTCGTGGGCCGGGCGGCTGTTCGGGTCGGCAACCGCGAGCCCCTCGGCGCGGTGGATAGCGTGGTCGACCTTGGCCATGTCCGGGGGCTCGGCGGTCTGAAACTGAGGGCTGGTCATGAGGGTCACCGTTGCCGCCTCGGGAGGGGAGTTGGGCCGGGCCCGTACCGTGATCGTTTGCCTGTCGTCGGTGCGGGGTGGTGACCAGTACAACGCCGACCCGCCCTGCCCGGAATGAAAAATATGGTCCGCGCTGAGCGCGAGGGACCGGAAAATTTGACCCTCCGTCTCCAGGTCCAGGTCAGGGCGCCGCTACCGTGAAGGGGTGGCGGTCAACGACGCGCTCAAAGCCCGGATGAACGAACTCGATCTGACTCAAGTGGAGTTAGCCGAGCGGATGAATGACGTCATTCACACGCTCACTGGGACCAGGGGCAAGGTGTCCGCGCGCACCATCCACAATCTGATGTACGGGCAGACCAGCTGGCCCCATTCCAAGCAGCGCGCCGCGTTGGAGGTCGTGTTCGGATGTCCGGCGAGCGAGCTCGGGTTCACGCCACGGACCAGAGCTCCCGTGATCGAACCCCGAAAGACCGACGTGCACTGCCGAGCATTCACCACCACCGCCAGCGGTCTCGCCCTCGGTGCAGCCGTGCCCGTCCGTGCCGATACCCGGCGCCGGGTAGGCGCCAGCGATATACAGCGCCTGCATGCGAAGTTCGCGCAGATCATCACCAGCGACCATCGCCAGGGCGGACGCCTCACCATCGAGACCCAGGCCCTCGCCCTGGCCGGGGAAGCCCTCGGCCTGCTTCAGCGCGGGAGCGCCTCGCAGCGCATCCAG
>NZ_JBNNJZ010000705.1:0-3801 GCF_050270335.1 Streptomyces sp. NPDC059900 | reverse complement strand
GGGTGACTTTGCCGTCGAGGGCGAGGATCTCCCCCCGGTCGGTGCGGACGAGGGGGTTCACCTCCACGAGGAGGGCGTCCTCACGGATCAGCACCTGCCACAGCTTGACCAGTACGCCGGCCGCTTCGCCGGGCAGTGAGGCAGCGGCGGCGATCTCGGCCGCCTTCGCCTCGCTCACTCCGGCCGCCGGGTCGATCTCCACGCGGGCGACGGCCTCGGGCCTGCTCGCCGCCACCTCCTCGATGTCCATGCCGCCCTCGGCGGAGGCGATCGCGAGGAAACGTCCTGCCGCGCGGTCCAGTACGTACGAGACGTAGAACTCGCTTTCGATCTCGACGGGTTGGGCCACCATCACCTTGCGGACGGTGTGGCCCTTGATGTCCATGCCGAGGATCTGGCGTGCGGTGATCTCGGCCGCGGCCGGGTCCGCGGCGACTTTCACGCCGCCCGCCTTGCCGCGTCCCCCGGTCTTCACCTGGGCCTTGACGACGACGCGGCCGCCCAGGCGTTCGGCGCCGGCGCGTGCTTCCTTCGCCGTGTCGGCGACTTCTGCCTGCGGCACCAAGATGCCGTGTTCCTCGAAGAGTTCCCTTGCCTGGTGCTCGAACAGGTCCATGCGGGCTCCTGACGCCGTGTCCTTACGGGGAGCGAACCCCCCGCCTCCGAAAAGTGCCGCACGCCCCCTGGACACCACTGACCGGATGCGGGATAACAAGCTTCATACAGTATTCGTCGACTGTATGCAATCTACCGCGAGAGCACCTACGAGCAGCGTGTGAGCGCTCCAACTCCCCTACGAAGGGACAGGACTTCGCCATGCCCGACGGCAGCAGCGACACGAACCAAACCCACATCTCCGGTGGGCATCTGGTCGCCAAGGCACTCAAGGCAGAGGGTGTGGAGGTCATCTACACCCTGTGCGGCGGCCACATCATCGACATCTACGACGGCTGCGTCGACGAGGGGATCGATGTCGTCGACGTACGCCACGAGCAGGTCGCCGCCCACGCGGCGGACGGCTACGCACGCCTCACCGGCAAACCGGGATGCGCCGTGGTGACGGCAGGGCCGGGAACCACGGACGCCGTCACGGGCGTCGCCAACGCCTTCCGCGCGGAGTCCCCCATGCTGCTGATCGGCGGCCAGGGAGCGCACACCCAGCACAAGATGGGGTCGCTGCAGGACCTTCCGCACGTCGACATGATGACGCCCATCACCAAGTTCGCCGCGACCGTGCCGGACACGGCGCGCGCCGCGGACATGGTGTCGATGGCCTTCCGCGAGTGCTTCCACGGCGCTCCCGGGCCGTCCTTCCTGGAGATCCCGCGCGATGTGCTCGACGCCAAGGTGCCGGTCGACAAGGCCCGGGTGCCGCAGGCCGGGCAGTACCGCGCCTCCACCCGCTCGGCCGGCGACCCCGAGGCCGTCGAGAAACTCGCCGACCTGCTCGTGCACGCCGAGAAGCCCGCGATCCTGCTCGGCAGCCAGGTGTGGACGACGCGGGGCACCGCCTCGGCCATCGAACTCGTGCGGACCCTGAACGTGCCCGCCTACATGAACGGCGCGGGCCGCGGCACCCTGCCGCCCGGCGACCCGCACCACTTCCAGCTCTCGCGGCGGTACGCCTTCTCCAACGCCGACCTCATCGTCATCGTGGGCACGCCCTTCGACTTCCGCATGGGCTACGGAAAGCGGCTCTCGCCGGACGCCACCGTCGTGCAGATCGACCTCGACTACCGCACCGTCGGCAAGAACAGGGACATCGACCTGGGCATCGTCGGTGACGCCGGGCTCATCCTGAAGTCCGTCACCGAGGCCGCGTCCGGCCGTCTCAACGGCGGTGCGTCCAAGCGCAAGGAGTGGCTCGACGAGCTGCGCGCCGCCGAGCAGACGGCGATCGAGAAGCGGCTTCCGAACCTGAAGTCCGACGCATCGCCGATCCACCCCTACCGGCTCGTCAGCGAAATCAACGACTTCCTTACCGAAGACTCCATCTACATCGGTGACGGCGGCGATATCGTCACCTTCTCCGGCCAGGTCGTGCAGCCCAAGTCGCCCGGCCACTGGATGGACCCCGGTCCGCTCGGCACGCTCGGCGTCGGCATCCCCTTCGTGCTCGCCGCCAAGCAGGCGCGACCCGACAAGGAGGTGGTGGCCCTCTTCGGAGACGGCGCGTTCTCGCTGACCGGCTGGGACTTCGAGACGCTCGTCCGCTACAACCTGCCCTTCGTGGGGATCGTCGGCAACAACTCCTCGATGAACCAGATCCGTTACGGCCAGAAGGCCAAGTACGGCGAGGAGCGCGAACGCATCGGCAACACCCTCGGAGACGTCCACTACGACAAGTTCGCCCAGATGCTCGGCGGCTACGGCGAAGAGGTACGCGACCCCGCCGACATCGGCCCCGCCCTGCTGCGGGCCCGTGAATCGGGCAAGCCCTCGCTGATCAACGTATGGGTCGACCCGGACGCGTACGCCCCCGGAACCATGAACCAGACCATGTACAAGTGAGGAGCCCGCGATGACGACCAAGGCTCTTGAGGGCGTACGCGTCCTCGACATGACACACGTCCAGTCCGGGCCCTCCGCCACTCAGCTGCTCGCCTGGCTGGGCGCGGACGTGGTGAAGCTGGAGGCGCCCTCCGGAGACATCACCCGCAAGCAGCTGCGTGATCTCCCGGACGTCGACTCGCTCTACTTCACGATGCTCAACTGCAACAAGCGCAGCATCACCCTCAACACCAAGACCGAGCGCGGCAAGGAACTCCTGACCGAGCTGATCCGGCGCTCCGACGTGATGGTGGAAAACTTCGGGCCGGGCGCCGTGGACCGCATGGGCTTCACCTGGGACCGCATCCAGGAGATCAACCCGCGGATCGTCTACGCCTCCATCAAGGGCTTCGGAGAGGGCCCCTACACCAACTTCAAGGCCTACGAAGTGGTGGCACAGGCCATGGGCGGCTCCATGTCGACCACGGGTTTCGAGGACGGCCCGCCGCTGGCCACCGGAGCCCAGATCGGCGACTCCGGGACCGGCATCCACGCCGTCGCCGGGATTCTCGCCGCCCTCTTCCAGAGGGAGAACACCGGCCGCGGACAGCGCGTGAACGTGGCCATGCAGCACGCCGTGCTCAACCTGTGCCGGGTCAAGCTGCGCGACCAGCAGCGCCTGGCGCACGGGCCGCTCGCCGAGTACCCGAACGAGGACTTCGGGGACGAGGTGCCGCGCTCCGGCAACGCGAGCGGCGGCGGACAGCCCGGCTGGGCGGTCAAGTGCGCGCCAGGCGGCCCGAACGACTACGTGTACGTCATCGTGCAGCCCGTGGGCTGGCAGCCGCTCACCGAGCTCATCGGGCGTCCCGAGCTGGCCCAGGACCCCGAGTGGGCCTCTCCGGAGGCGCGCCTTCCCAAGCTCGGCAAGATGTTCCAGCTGATCGAGGAATGGTCGTCGACGCTGCCCAAGTGGCAGGTCCTGGAGCGGCTCAACGCGCACAACATTCCGTGCGGTCCGATCCTCTCCACCAAGGAGATCATCGAGGACGCCTCGCTCGCCGCGAACGAGATGGTCGTCGAGGTGGCCCATCCCCAGCGCGGTTCCTTCACCACGGTCGGCTCCCCGCTCAAGCTCTCGGACTCCCCCGTCGACGTGGTCAGTTCGCCGCTGCTCGGCGAGCACAACGCGGAGGTCTTCGTCGGTGAGCTCGGCCTCGGCGACGAGGAACTGCGGCTGCTCAAGTCGAACGGAGTGATCTGATTGATGGCCGAAGACCGCGCACTGACGGTGCGTGCGCTCCTCGACAC
>NZ_JBNNJZ010000704.1:0-3806 GCF_050270335.1 Streptomyces sp. NPDC059900 | reverse complement strand
ACCACCCCCGTTCCCTCCACCGTGAGCCCCGGCACGCCATGTGTCCGGGGCTCCGGCCATCGCGGCGCCAGGCACCGCCGGCAGGCGTGTTAGAGACGCCGATCAACGCAGCCCAGGTCTTGATCCACATTTCGGGCACCTCATAGCGTCAGGATGGTGGAAATGACGCACCGACCCGCCACCCGGGTCATCTGTCTGGACGCTGCCCACCGCCTGCTTCTTCTGCGCTGGCGTGATCCGTTCGACGGGACGTGGCTCTGGGAGCCACCCGGTGGCGGTATCGAGCCAGGCGAGACGCCGCTGGTAGCGGCGCGACGAGAGCTGACCGAGGAAACCGGACTCGACCCGGCCGCGGTGCTTGCCCGGTCTGTGCCGGTCGACCGTGATGTTCGGTGGAACGGCAAGCGGTACGTCGGGCCGGAGCACTTCTTCGTCGCGCGGTTCGCCGACGAGCAACCATCGCTCGTGCGGACCGGCCTGCTCCCCGACGAACAGGTGAACCTCGACACGCACGTCTGGATCAAATGGTCGGATCGGAGCTCGCTGCCAGACCCGGTTGAGCCGCCACAGTTGCTGGCCGTGCTCGGCACCCTGGTGCCCGACGGTCCGTGGCGTGATCGGGATCGTGCATGACGGGCGGTCACAGCGCCAGCCGTACGCGGGTGAGTTGAACGGTTGCCCCATAGCGGAGGCCCGACCCGGTTCCGGCGTGGTTTCCTCGGCGGCCGCCCGCCCGGGTGCGGCCGCGAGCCGCCGGTTCCCCCTGTTGGACGTCAGGACCACCGTCGCCAGGGCAACATGACAGAACATCAGGAGCTTTTGGCGGCGGAGAAATCCGGCAAAGCCCGGTTGTCAGTGTCGGCTGCAAGACTGCCCCGCATGACCCAACCGAGTCCGAAAGCCGATCTTCTCCGATACCTGCAAGACGGGCGCGACAGCCTGTTGTGGAAACTCGACGGGCTCTCGGAGTACGACATCCGGCGCCCGATGACGCCCACAGGAACGAACCTGCTGGGGCTGGTCAAGCATGTCGCCGGCGTGGAGCTGGGGTACTTCGGCGACACGTTCGGGAGGCCGTTCTTCGACGGGGAGCCGCCGTCCTGGTGGTACACGCGGGATCCGGAACTCAACTCGGACATGTGGGCCACTGCGGATGAGTCGCGAGACGACATCGTGCGGCTGTACCACCAAGCCTGGGAGCACTCCGACAGCACGATCGCGATGCTGCCGCTCGATGCGACCGGCCGCGTCCCGTGGTGGCCCGAGGAGCGCAGCGAGGTGACGCTGAACCACATCCTGGTACGCGTGATCTCCGATACCCAACGGCACGCCGGGCACGCCGACATCCTGCGCGAGCTCATCGACGGGTCCGTGGGATACCTGCGGAACAATGACAGCCTGCCGCCGGGCGACCAGGCATGGTGGCAGGACTACCGGAGCCGTCTGGAGCGCGTGGCCCGGGAGGCAGACAAGAGCTGACGCCGCCGCGCTGCCGCCGGCTCCGGCAGTCCCGGCGGCAACTATGGGCGCGGGCAAGGCACAGATCCGAGCGGCGGCGCCAGTTCTCCGGGTGAGCAAAAGCGGCCCCGTTATCCGTCTCCGGACAAGGAGGCGACGTACCGCCTGCTCCCCTAGGCTCAAGCGCGCGCAAGGCCCGGCCGGACGCCCGCATACCGGGTATGAAGAGAGAAGGCCGCCGCGCCCGGCGGAGTCCCGGCCGGTGCACAACAGCCCGTCCCGCGCAGCCCCTTCTCGAACGGAGCCGACATGGAGTATCCGGACCCCGCCGCAGTGCCCGCCGACCTGCGCGATGCCATCGTCGCGCACGGTTCGCTGAACATCTTCTGGATGGTGATGCACTCACCGAACCTGGCACCGGCCCTGCTGGGCCTCGGAGACGCCATCCTGCAGCACAACTCCCTGCCGGACACGCTGCGCGAACTCGCCATCGTGCGCGTCGGCTATGCCTACGAAGCCGCCTACGAGGTCCACCATCACGAGAGAATCGCGCAGCTGGTGGAGCTGAGCCCCGAAGCACTCGCCGCCGCCGAAAGCGGCTCCGCCGACAAACTCTCCGGCCCCGAAGACGCCGTACTGGACGCCACGAACCAGCTCCTCGAGCGGCACACACTGGATGAGGACACACGCGCCGGACTCCTGGCGTTCCTGACGGTCAACCAGCTCGCAGACCTCGTCATGACCGTGGGCTTTTACCAACTCATCTGCAACTTCCTCAAGACCTTCGAGGTGACACCGGAGGGCGAACCCCGCTCCCCCCACAGCCAGGAACCCCCGGCCGCAAGCCCATCCCCCGGCTGAGCCTGCCCTTGGCCCACAGGTCAGCGTTCCGCCCAGCTCACTCGTCGCGCTTGCGGGGCCTCGTGGACTGATCGCGGCCCCCGCGCGGATGCCACAACCGCAGCCACACGTCCCGGGCGTGACGCCCCGCCTCCGTGCGGCTGCGCGCCACCACTTCGCGGGCCTGGTCCGCCGTCTCGACCATCGGACCGGAGCCGCGCAGCGGCTTGCCGGCGGTCTCGTGCAGGAAGAACGTCGACACGAGGCCGATCACTCCGGCCACCATCAGGTAGAAGGCCGGCACCAGGGTGTTACCGGTCTTCTCCACCAGGAAGGAGGCCAGCAGCGGAGTGGTGCCGCCGAAGAGGGAGACGGACACGTTGTAGGCGATCGACAAGGCTCCGTAGCGCAGCCGGGTGGGGAACAGGGCCGGCAGCGTCGCCGCCGCCGTACCCGCGAAGCAGACCAGGAGCAGCCCCAGAATCACGCAGCCGAACGCGGGCAGCAGGATGCCGCCGTTGCGGATCAGCAGGAACGCCGGGATGGCAAGGATGATCATCGCGATGCTGCCGCCCATGAACATCGGGCGTCTGCCCCACCGGTCGGAGCTGCGGCCCACCACCGTGATGGACAGGGCCACCAGCAGCATGGTGCCGAGGACCAGCAGCTGCGCCGTCGTGTCGCTCTCGCCCAGGGTCGCCGTCATGAACGTGGGCAGATACGACGTGACCATGTAGTTCGTGACGTTGTAGAGCAGCACGAGGCCCATGCAGATGAGCAGCGCCTGCCAGTGCCGGGTGAAGATCTCCTTCAGGCGGCCGTGGCCGGACTGGCGGGCCTGCTCGACGGGGTCCTCGTCCTCCCCCTCCCCGCCCTCCGCCTGCGCCTGTGCCTGCGCCTGCGCGGAGGCGGTCTCCTGCTGGAAGGCCGGGGTGTCCTCCAGCTTCAGCCGCATGTACAGGCCGATCAGCCCGAGCGGCCCTGCGATGAAGAAGGGAATGCGCCAGCCCCAGCTCTCCAGGCCGTCCGATCCCAGCGTCAGGGTCAGCACCGTCACCAGGCCCGACCCCAGGGAATAGCCCACGAAGGTCCCGAAGTCCAGCCAGCTGCCCAGGAATCCGCGCCGCCGGTCGGGCGCGTACTCGGCGATGTAGGTGGTGGCACCGGCGTACTCGCCGCCCGTGGAGAAGCCCTGAACCAGTCGGCACACGAGCAGCAGCAGCGGGGCGGCGAACCCGATCGAGGCATACGTGGGCAGCAGACCGACCGCGAACGTACTCGCCGCCATCATGATCATGGTGGCGGCAAGGACCTTCTGCCGGCCGATACGGTCCCCCAGCGGTCCGAACACCAGACCGCCCAGCGGACGCACCAGGAAGGCCGCAGCAAACGTGGCGAACGTGGCGACCACCTGCGCGCCGGGCGAGCTGGAGGGGAAGAAGACCTTACCGATCGTGCCCGCCAGATAGGCGTAGACGCCGAAGTCGAACCACTCCATGGTGTTGCCC
>NZ_JBNNJZ010000703.1:0-3814 GCF_050270335.1 Streptomyces sp. NPDC059900 | reverse complement strand
GCCCGGGTCCGTGGCCGGCCCGGCCTGGGCCCGTACCCGCAACGCCAGCCGCGTAAAGACCAGGACGGAGACCATGGCGGCGCCCACCAGCGCCGCCGCCTCGCCCTTTTCCAGTGCTCCCTCGTCCAGGCCGATCGTGGTGATGGCGACGACGAGCGGCAGGCAGGTCGAGGAGTACAGGGTCAGGGCCCTGCGGTCGGCGGGGTTGAGGTCGCGCGGTGCCAAGGCGTAGGCCGGCAGGCCCCGTACAACGAGGAACAGGAGCAGGAAGACCGGCAGGAGCAGGAGGGCCCGGCCGCCGTCGAGCAGTGAGGCGAGGTCGAAGTCGATGCCGGTGACGATGAAGAAGAGGGGGACGAGGAAGCCGAAGCCCATCGCCTCCACCTTGCCCAGGACCTCCTCGCCGCTCTCAGGGGCGGCCCCCTGGAACACCAGCCGGGTCAGCAGCCCGGCGGCGAAGGCTCCCAGGAGCACATCGAGGCCGAACGCCGCGGACAGCGCGAGCATCGCGACAAGGAGCAGCATCACGAAGCGGACGGCGAACTGGCCGCTGGTGTGCAGTGTCGTGCGGATGATCTCGGCGAACCAGGGCGGGTGGGGGCGCAGTGCCCAGTAGACGGCCCCCGCCGTGATGAGGGCGAACGCGGCGAGCACTGCGGTGGACACGCCGGGGTCGCGGCCGCTGAGCAGCAGTGCCATGGCGATGATGGGCCCGAACTCGCCGATGGCTCCGAAGGCCATCATCACGGTGCCGAAGCGGCCGTGCAGGGCGCCGCTGTCGCGCAGGATCGGCAGGACGGTGCCCAGGGCCGTGCTGGTGAGTGCGGTGCCGATGACCACGCTGCGGGAGAGGTCCATGCCGGTCAGCGCCAGGGCGACGCCCAAGCCGAGGACCAGGGAGATGACCCATGCCCAGACCGAGCGGCGCAGGGTGTCGCCGCGGATGGCCGCGAACTCGATCTCGTAGCCGGCGAGGAAGATGAGCATGGAGAGCCCGAGCTCGGAGAGCGTGTCGATGATCTCGTCGTGATGGGCCAGGCCGAGCACGTCGGGGCCGATGAGGATGCCCAGCACGATCTCGAAGATGACCAGGGGGATACGGAACCAGCGGCCCGCGCCGTGCGCCAGCAGGGGTGCGAGCACGGCGACGCCCGCGATCAGGACGAGGGTTCCCGGATGCGTCATGCCGCCCCCGCCCGCACGCCGGGTTGTGCTGTTCGGCCGCGCACGGCCGGTCAGTCCTTGGCCGAGGCGACCGCCGCCCGGGCGTCGACGATGCCAAGGCCCAGCTTGGCGGCCTTGTCCGGGTTCTTCGCCGTGTCGCGGATGGCCTTCATGATCTGGTCCGGGGTGCGGTCCTGCTGGTGCAGGAGGGCTGCGACGGCGGAGACGTAAGGGGCGGCCATGGAGGTGCCGTCGAGTTCGCCGTAGCCGCTGTCGTTCTTGAGTGTTTCCTTCGTTTTGTAGGTCGGGAGGGTGGAGAGGATGCCGACGCCGGGTGCCGAAACCGCCTGTTGCGCACCGAAGTTGGAGAAGTCCGCGGGCTTGCCGTCCTGGTCGCTGGCACCGACGACCAGGACGGGAGTGTCGACCTTGTAGGGCTGGAGGACGGTTCCGTCGTTGCCCGCCGCGGCGACGACGACCGCGCCCTTGTCGTGGGCGTGCGTGATGGCGTCGTTGAGGACGCCGCCCTTGAGGAGGCGGGCCATCAGGCCGCTCTCGCCCAGCGAGAGGTTGATGACGTCGGCGCCCTGGTCGGCGGCCCAGACGATGCCCTTGGTGATGGCGGCGTTGTCCCCGGAGCCGTTCGCGCCCAGCACCCGCACCGGCATGATCTTGGCGCCGGGGGCGGCGCCCGCGATGCCGGTCCCGTTGTCGGTGTGGGCGGCCGCGATGCCCGCGACGTGCGTGCCGTGGCCGTTGGCGTCCTTGGGCTCGTCGTCCCCGTCCACGAAGTCGTGGCCATCGACCAGGCGGCCCTTGAGGTCGGGGTGGTCGAGGTTGGCGCCGGTGTCGACGACCGCGATGACCGTGTCCTCGCCCTTGGCCTTGTCCCACGCATCGGGCAGCTTCAGCGCGTCCAGCGCCCACTGCTGGTCCCGCATCGGATCGGGCTTGCTGTCCTCGCCGCACGCGGTGGCCAGCAGCAGGGTAGCGGTGAGGGCGACGGAGAGTCGTCTACGGGTGCGCATGGTCCGAGCCTCGGGGGCGTGGAGAGGTATCGCATGCGGGGCGGACCGTGCGGGCGAACCCGCGGCCGGCTCCTGGCGGCGGCAAACCCCGTGGACCGCCCGCTCAATGCTGTGATCGACTGAGGTCATGAGCCTGTCGGTGGACGTGTTCGTGGTCGGCGCGGATGGTGAAAGGCAGGTACTGGACGTTCCGGAGGGATGCTCGGACTCCGCGGGGTTCGAGAGCTGGCGCACGCGTGTCTGGGGCGCGCCGGTGGTGCGGTCGCTGGGGGCAGGCTTCTTTCCGGTCCTGGCAGAGGCCGACCTGCGCGTTGACCCCGGGCAGGTCCCGGCGTTCCTGAGCGAGTGCCTGCTGCTTCGCGAGAACCTGGACAAGATCGTTGCAGGGACGGAACCCGTGCGGTCGGCCACGGAGCACCGGGACGCCATCTGCGACCGGCTCTCGATTGTCGAGGATGCGGCGCGGCGCGCGCTCGCGATGGGCGGCGGAGTCCTGATCTGGTGACGTGAGAGACGGAGTCGGTACGGGCGTGCGGCTGCGTCTGGCGGCGCAGGAATCGCGGACCGGGTCCGCCGGGCCGGCACGCCGCGCCGGCGGTGCCGGGTGCGGGCGATGCAGGCGCGCGGCGCGGGGGTCCGGACGGGGCAAGCCGGGACCGGCGGTGGTCGGTCAGCCGCGGCGCTCACGGTGACACCGCCCAGCGGTGCGTAAGCCGGGAGCCGGGCCGTCGGTCACCGGCCCAGTCGTTGTTGTGCCCAAAGTGCCGAACCGTGCCCGGCAACCGGCCAGTTCGGCGCAGCACCATACCCACTGCGCCTGCGTGTCCCTAGACTGGGAAGGCTGGAGGGCCGACGCGGACCGTCTCGATGTGCCGATCACGGTCCAGGCAGGGAAGCAGCAGCGGGGGGCCACGATGGAACCGACCATTCCCTCTTTACCCAGGCCGACGTCACCCGGGCAGACGCCGCTGGTGGACTCGCCGCCTGCCCCCGCCCCGTCCGCGCCGTCGGCCGGACCGCAGCCCGGCAGCGAGCACGCCCGCCCCACCGTGGTCAGCTTCCACGCGCCCACCGGCGGAGTCGGCCGCACCATGGCCGCCGCCAATGTGGCCTGGATACTCGCCGGCGCCGGCCGGCGCGTGCTGCTGATCGACTGGGACCTGACATCGCCCGGCCTGCACCGCTATCTGCGGCCCTTCTTGACCGACCCCGAGCTGGCGCAGACCCCCGGCCTCGTGGACCTGCTGCTCGACCAAGAGGCGGCGGCCGCCCGGCCGGCCCCCGGCCGCGAGCCCGGCCTGGGCCTTGACCTCGAGCAGCACACGATGACGCTGCACTGGACCTTCACCGACCCGGCAGGGCGCATCGATTTCCTCGGTGCGGGCCGCCAGGACAGCGCCTACGCCGATGCCGTCGCCGCCCTCGACCGGCCGACGCTCGGCGACAGCGCCGCGGGGCGCCGGATGGCCGAGACGCTCTGCTCGGCGATCCGCTCGGGTCCCTACGACTTCGTGCTCGTCGACACCTCCGCCGGACACGGGGAGAGCCCGCGCCTGTGCCCTCCGCTGCCACCGGACGTGATGGTCGTGGGCTTCAGCATGAACACCCAGGCCATCGTGGGG
>NZ_JBNNJZ010000702.1:0-3816 GCF_050270335.1 Streptomyces sp. NPDC059900 | reverse complement strand
GGGCAGCTGTACGCGGTGCGGGTGCTCCTCGGCATCGCGGAGGCCGGTTTCTTCCCGGGAATCATGCTGTTCTTGACCTGGTGGCTGCCCAGGGCCGAACGGGTGCGGCTGATCGGCGTGTTCCTGGTCGCCATCCCGCTGTCCAGCGCGGTGGGAGCGCCGCTGTCCACCGCGATCATCACGTACCTGGACGGGTTCCTGGGACTCGAGGGCTGGCGTGTGATGTTCCTGCTGGAGGGTGTGCCGGCCGTCGTGCTCGGCGTGATCTGCTGGTTCTACCTCACCGACCGGCCCGAGGACGCCGCCTGGCTCACGCCCGACGAACGCCGCGCCCTCACCTTGGCCCTGGAGGCCGAACGGGCCGAGCTCGCCCCCGCGGCGGAAGGCTCACCCTGGCGTGCCCTGCTCAGCGGCAAGGTGCTCGCCCTGGGCGGCATCTACTTCGGGGTCGTGTACGGCCTCTACGCCCTGTCGTTCTTCGGGCCGACGATGGTCGCCGGATTCTCCGAGCGCTTCGACACCGAGTTCAGCCTCGTGCAGACCGGCGCCATCGTGGCCGTCCCCTTCGTGGCCGGCGCGATCGCGATGGTCCTGTGGAGCCGCCACTCGGACCGTACGGGGGAGCGGCGCTGGCACCTGGCGGGACCGGCCGTCGCGGGCGGCCTCACGATCCCGGTCGCCCTGTACGTGGATTCGCCGTACACGGTCATGCTCCTGGTCACCGTCACGGCCATCGGGATCTTCTGCGCGCTGCCGGTGTTCTGGCACTTCCCGCCCACGGTCCTGACGAGCGCCGGCGCGGCGGCGGGCATCGCGCTGATCAACACCCTGGGCAACGCTTCGGGTTTCCTCGCGCCGTACGTGACGGGGTGGGCCCGCGACGCGACCGGCGACCTCGACACCGGACTGTGGATCGTCGGCATCGTGATGGTGGCGTCCGGAGTGGGGGCGGCGGTGCTGCGCGAGGGGCCGCGGGCAAGGAGCGGTGAAACGTCGGTATCGCGCTCGGCGAAACCATCCATGCAGGAGCAGTAGGACCGCTACGTTCGGCCGTTCCAGGTCATCGCTTCGCCCGTGCGGAGGAACAGTGCTGAAAGGTATGGCCGCCGTCGTCACCGGGGGATCGCGGGGCATCGGCCGGGCGATCGTCGAGCGCTTGTGCCGCGACGGCGCGGACGTGGTCTTCAACTACGCCACCAGCGAGGAAGCCGCCGCCGATGTCGTGCGCGGCGTGCGGTCGGACGGCGGCAAGGTACGGGCAGTGCGCCTGGACCTGAAGGAGCCGGACGGGCCGGAGCGGCTGATGGAGACCGCTCAGGCGCAGGCAGGCGGCCTGGACATCCTGGTGAACAATGCGGCGATGTCCTTCACGCCGGCCCCGCTCGCCCGGACCGAAGTGGAGGTGTTCGACGGCGTGATGGCGGGCAACGCCAGATCGGTCTTCCTGACCATGCGATACGCGGCCCGGCAAATGCGCGACGGCGGCCGGATCGTGAACATCTCGACGATGAACACCGTACGGCCCGTTCCGGGCATCGGGCCGTACGCGGCGAGCAAGGGCGCGATCGAGCAGCTGACGGCCGTAGCCGCCCGGGAACTCGGGCCCCGCGGCATCACCGTCAACACCGTCTCTCCCGGTGCGACCGACACCGATCTGCTGCGCGACACCAACCCTCCGCAAGCCCTTGAGGCGGTCATCGGCATGACGCCCCTTGGCAGGTTGGGCCAGCCGTCGGACGTGGCCGATGTCGTCGCGTTCCTCGCGGGCCCGGACGGGCGGTGGATCACCGGTCAGAACCTGCGGGCGGCAGGCGGGCTGGCCTGAGCCGCCCGGAGCCGTTCAGCCGAGCCGGTCCGCCAACGTGTTCAGGCGCAGGGCGAGTTGGATGTCCAGGGCACGGTCCGCTCCGCGCCAGCCCTCGCCGAGCAGGTCGTCGGCCCGGTTGAGCCGCTGGTAGAGCGTATTGGCGTGGATGTGCAGGTCCGAGCAGGTGCGGGCATGGTGCTGGGCGTTGGCCAGGTAGACCGCGACGGTGGCCGCCAGGTCGCCGCCCCGCCCCCGTTCCCGGTCGTGGTCGAGCAGCGGGCCCACGGTCGCGCGGACGAACAGGCGGGCCTCGTCGGTGCCCGCCTGAGTGAACAGGGAACGGTAGGCGCCCAGTTCGGCGGGCTCGGCCACTGCCCCGCGCCGGCCGAGGGCCCGCAGCATCGTCGCCGTCTGCCGTGCCTCGCGGTGTGCCCGGCGGATCTCCGCGACACCGCGCCCGCACGCGGCCACGCCCACCGGGCCGGAAAGACCGCGCGGCTCCACCAGCGCTCTGAGCGCGGCCAGGTCCAGGCCCGGCACCAGGAACGTGATGTGGTCGCCGAGCTGGGCGCTCCAGCCCGATGTCTCCTGGGCCAGCCTGGCGATCTGGTCGGCCGTGTGGTCGCTGTCGCGGGCCTCCACGACGGCGACGGCGGCAATGGAGTCCACGTCCATGCCCGCGCCCAGCGCACGGCGCCGCACACCGGCCTCGTCGGCTTCCGCGGAGAGCAGCGAGGTCAGCACCTCGCCGCGGGTGCGCAACTGCGTCTCCAGGACCGAGCGTTCCAGTGCGGCCACCAGTGCCACGGTGAGCGCGCCGATCGAAAGGAGCCGTACGTCCTCGTCGCCGAATTCCCGCTCCCCGGTCGCGACCAGCGATCCGGCATGTCCGCCGCGTACGACCACGGGCAGCGCCACGCCGTGCTGTCCGTCGCTCTGGAAGGGGCGCGGGGTCTGCGGCTCGTCACCCGTCCAGGGCGCAGGACGCACACATTCCGGCCCGGCGAGCAGGGTGCCGTGCGCGTCCAGGACCGACACGGTCAGCCCTGTCGCACCGGTGATGGTCCTCGCGACCTCGCGATAGCCGCCCCCGCCCACCACCACGTCCGTCAGCCGGTCGCGCAGTTCCGCCTCCGTGCGGCGCAGGGAGTCGCTGCGCCGCAGCGTCAGATTCGCCTCCCGCAGATCCGCGATGAGCGCCGCATTGCGCAGGGCCACCGCCGCGTGGGCCGCCAGGGCGGCGAGCAGTTCCACCTCGCGGTCGGTGAACCTGCGCGGGCTGCGGTCGGCGGCCAGCAGCACCCCGACCGGCTCGTCGTCGACGATCATCGGGACGCCCAGAATCCCGCCGAGCTGCTCGGCCGCCGCGGCCCCGTCGACGGCAGGGGTGCGGGTGAGGGCCGGGTCCTCGCGGTAGCACGTGGTGGACCTCGGGGCGCCGCTGAGCAGGACGAGCCCGCCAAGTCCCTCGCCCGGTTCGAGTTCGATGCCCCGCAGGGTCGAGCCCATCGAGCCGTCGACGGTCTCGATCCGCAGCCGCCGGTCGTCGTGGAGCACCATGATGTAGGCGAGGTCGACGGAGAGCAGCCGCCGCGCGTGCGCGGCCACTTCCCGCAGTACCCCGCTGGACGCGGTCAGCGCCCCCAGACGCCGGGCCAGGTCGTTGAGCGCCGCCAGTTCGGCGGACTCCCGCTGCTGGCGTGTCATGCGCCGCAGGATCTCGCGGGCGTGCGCGGCGGAGTCCTCGACCTCCGCCGCAAAGCGGCCCTCGGCGACGAGCGCGAGGCGCAGCGCGTCGATCTCGTCGGGCGACGGCGCCTCGGACAGCAGCCGCAGCCAGCGGTTCTCGGTCGTATGCACCCCCTCATGATGCAGTGGGGCCACGAAGCCCACTGTGGAGGGTCTCTCCGTGGCGGGGCCCGGAGCATGGAGGTTGTCTCCGTACGGATCGTCGTGCTGTCGTGTTTCGATCGACATCAGCAGCACCGCCCGCGCCGGCCCGGCAGTAC
>NZ_JBNNJZ010000701.1:0-3817 GCF_050270335.1 Streptomyces sp. NPDC059900 | reverse complement strand
GGCTGGAGAATCCAGCCCGACCACCGCCCCATTTCCCTGCTACAGCCCCAGCGCCTTCGCTTCCAGCTCCGGGGGCAGGCCCACCGCCGGGCGGTCGGGGCGCTGCGGGGCCGTTCCGCCGATCGACCGGAGCCAGGCCCACGTGTCGGCGATCGTGTCCGCCACCGGGCGCGCCCGCAGGCCCGCGGCCGTCGCCTTCTCCGTCGAGGTGCGGTGCATGGAGTCGTGCATCTCGCCCGGCGGCGCCCACACCGGCAGCTGCGTCCACGGCTCGATGCCGTGCTCGGCGATCACCGAGGGGTCGGTCCACCGCAGCTCCGCGTCGGCCGCGCCCGCCACGGCCACACATGCCTTCAGGAACTCTTCCGTCGTGGTGTGCCCGATGGGGGAGACGATGTTGTACGGGCCGTGCAGGCCCGCGAAAGCCGCGTCCAGAACCCACTGGGCGAGGTCACGCGCGTCGATGTACTGGAGGTCCAACTCCCGTGGCCCGGGGGCCAGTACGGGCCCGCCGCGCGCGACGCGGTTCAGCCACCACGGCAGCCGCCCGATGTTCTCGTACGGACCGAGGATCAGCCCCGCGCGGGCGAGCACCGTGCGCTCGGCGCCGAACTCCGCGAGGGCCGCGAGCTCCCCGCCCCGCTTGTCCTCGGCGTACGCCACCGCGTCCGCGCCGGGATCTCCCCCGACGAGGGGGTGGTTCTCGTCGGAGCCCGCCGCGATCGGCCACCGGTACACGGAGACGCTCGACACGTACACGTACCGCCCCGCACGCCAGGAGAGCAGCCGCGCCGTGTCGCGCACGGCACGCGGGGCTCCCGACCAGGTGTCGACGACGACGTCCCATTCGGCGTCGGAGGCGGCGAGCGCGTCCAGGCCGCCGTCCGCCGTACGGTCGCCGAGCAGCGTCACCGCGCCTGCGGGTGCCTCGTGGCGCCCGCGATGGAAGACCGTCACCTCCCAGCCACGCGCGAGCGCCGCCTCGGTGACCGCCCGTCCCACGAACTCCGTACCGCCCAGCATCAGAAGTCTCATGCCGACGACTCTGCACCCGTGATCCCGTCGGCGGAACCGGGTTCTGCTACCGGCAGAGCCCGGCCCCACCAGGGAACTTCCCGGTCAGCGGGACACCGGCGGCGCGTACTTGTAGCCCACCCGGCGCACCGTCTGGATCGTCTGGCGGTGCTCGGCGCCCAGCTTGCGCCGCAGCCGCGCGACGTGGACGTCGACGGTGCGCCCGTCGCCCACGTGCCCGTACCCCCACACCGTGGTCACCAGCTGGTCGCGGGTGTGCACCCGGTGGGGGTGGGCGACGAGATGCGCGAGCAGCTCGAACTCCAGATACGTGAGGTCGAGCTGCCGCCCGTCGACCTGCGCGGCACGCTGCACGGAGTCGATCCACACGGGCCCGGCGGACGCCTGCTCCTTGCCGTGCCCCTGCCCCTGCACGGCGGCCGGCTGTACCGGCTCGGGTCCGGCGGCGACGGGCGGCTCCTGCCCGGCCGGTACGAGGACCAGGTAGCCGATCATCGGCGGCTGGCCCGGCAGCGTGGGCAGCGTGTGCTGGGGCGCGGGCAGCCAGGTCGCGCCCGGCGGCAGGAAGTCGGTGAGCTGCACCACCTCGTCCGGGGCGACGGCGCGCAGCCGCCCCCGGCCGGGGCTGACCGGCGGCGTGGCGGTGGCCGTCGCGGCGGCGACGGAAGCGGTGGAGGCAGAGAAGGAACGGGAGTTCGCCATGGAAGTCAGCTCTTTCGCGCGAAGGAGTCGTCAGTCAACGAGGACGTACGTACGTCGTGCGCGTCAGGCGAAAGCCGGGTGAACGGCGTTAGAGGGCCTGCGCGTTCGTCGCGCGGCAACACACCCGGTCGAAGTCGTGGTGCTGACGGGAAGGCCAGAACGGCTCGAGGTCGTGGTCACGACCCGTCGCGATGTTCCCGTAGCTGCCCATGACCCCATTGAAGCAGATGGGAGAGGCGGCGGTCGTTCCCTCTCGCACGCTGATACGGGTCCTTGGCCAACCCTTGGCGTGTTTTCGCCCCTCGGGGCCGCCATGCCGGAGGGGGCACCCACCGGTACGGCGGGCGCCCCCTCCGGGAACGTTCATGCGCGCGGGATCAGACCTGGCCGGCCTTCTCCAGGGCGGTGCAGCAGGTGTCGACGAGCAGCCGCGTCACGACGTACGGGTCGACGTTCGCGTTCGGGCGGCGGTCCTCGATGTAGCCCTTCTGCTCCACCTCGACCTGCCACGGGATGCGGACCGAGGCGCCGCGGTCCGAGACGCCGTACTTGTACTCGTCCCACGGGGCGGTCTCGTGCAGGCCGGTCAGACGGTCGTCGATGCCCGCGCCGTAGTTCTTGACGTGGTCCATCGGCTTGGAGCCCTCGCCGAGGGACTCGCAGGCGGTGATGATCGGGGCGTAGCCCTCGCGCATCGCCTTCGTCGAGAAGTTCGTGTGCGCGCCCGCGCCGTTCCAGTCGCCCTTCACCGGCTTCGGGTCGAGCGTCGCGGACACCTTGAAGTCCTCGGCGGTGCGGTAGAGCAGCCAACGGGCGATCCACAGCTGGTCGGAGACCTCGAGCGGCGCGAGCGGGCCGACCTGGAACTCCCACTGGCCGGGCATGACCTCGGCGTTGATGCCGGAGATCCCGAGGCCCGCCTTGAGGCAGTTCTCCAGGTGCGCCTCGACGACGTCACGGCCGAAGATCTCGTCCGCGCCGACGCCGCAGTAGTAGCCGCCCTGCGCGGCCGGGAAGCCGCCGACGGGGAAGCCGAGCGGGCGGTCGCCCTCGAAGAAGGTGTACTCCTGCTCGATGCCGAAGATCGGCTCCTGCGAACCGAAGCGCGCCTCGACCTCGGCGAGCGCGGCACGGGTGTTGGACTCGTGCGGCGTCATGTCCGTGTTGAGGACCTCGCAGAGCACGAGTACGTCGTCGCCGCCGCGGATCGGGTCGGGGCAGGTGAAGACCGGCTTGAGCACACGGTCGGATGCGTGACCCTCGGCCTGGTTGGTGCTGGATCCGTCGAAGCCCCAGGTGGGGAGCTCCGCGCCGTCGGCCATGATCTTCGTCTTCGAACGGAGCTTGGCGGTCGGCTCGGTGCCGTCGATCCAGATGTACTCAGCCTTGAAGGTCACGGGGGCCATCCTTTAAATGCTCGGTACGGCGCAGAACGTGCGGGTGCTGCGGTGCCGTGGTGATGCCGCGCAGCCTGCCAACGCGCGATTTCCCGGCCATTGCTCGAATGTGAACCCCGTGTTACCTGCCGTGGATGTGGCTCACTTCACGCCCGGCCCTACTTGATGACGGCGTTGGCGGCCGCGATGAGCAGCCCGATCGTCGCGTCCGCCATGCCGAGCAGTACGGCGGACCGCCGCCGGTAGCCCGCCCGCAGCGCGCCGAACGTGCCCCAGGTGAGCAGCAGGGCCGCGTTCAGGAGGAGCACGGCACAGGTGACGGGCTCCTCCGGCCAGTCGAAGATCCCGGAGAGCACGAGCAGGGCCACGGTGGGCCAGCACGCGACGATCACCGGCCACTCGTCGAGGAGTTCGCGGACCAGTTGCCGCCACCGCTGGAGGCCCGTTCCCGGCCGGTGCGTGGACATGTGGTGCGCGTATCCGTGCGCGAGAGCGGCGGTGCCCGCGGTCACCATGATCCAGGCCGCGTCGTAGCAGGGCGTGTAGAGCTGCTGCTCCGAGTGCAGCGCCGCGACCAGCGCGCTCGCGAGGATGGTTCCGTATACGCCCCCGGACTTCAGGCTCCGCACGGTCGCGCTCCTCTCCGTTTCCCGGATCCGTCGTCCGGCCTGCGCGTATGGAGC
>NZ_JBNNJZ010000700.1:0-3818 GCF_050270335.1 Streptomyces sp. NPDC059900 | reverse complement strand
GTCCTAGGGTGCCCATGCCCATGTTGCTGTAGGACCACCGCTCGCCGGGAGTTCCGGTGACCGGCAGGGCGGTGAACTCGCGCATCAGCCGTTCGAGCACGTCGTCGCCCGGAGCCAGGTCCGGCATGTAGTCGCCGGGCAGGCCGGATGAGTGGTTGAGCAGCATGCGCACGGTGATGGCTGCCGACCTCTCGGAATTGGCGGCCTGGAAGTCAGGCAAGTACTCCCGTACGGGTGCGTCGAGTTCGAGCAGTCCCTGGTCCACGAGTGTCATCGCCAGGGTTGCGGTGAACACTTTGGTGACGGATCCGGCGGCGAACAGCGTGTTCGGCAGCACGGGTGCTCCGGTTGCCGTGTTGGCCGTCCCTGTCGTGGCTGTGACCAGCGTGCCCTTGTGCCACAGAGCCGCTGACGCGCCTGCCACGCTGAATTCTCCGGCCAGGTCCGCAAGCCGGCGAGTGAGCTCCTGCGACGTCATCATGCGAACCAAGGTAAGTGAGCAGGCGATCCGTCACACGTGACACTGGTCGCTGGTTTCGGGGTCGTGGTTCAACAGGTGTCGCGCCTTGGGCGGGTCGGCCGCATCCCGTCCGCGGCCCCGGTCGCACGGGGCCGGCCGCGGTTTCCCGGCTCAGACGAGCCCCAGGAGCCGGGAGACCTTGATGCCCAGGTGGAGGATGAGGCGGTGCTGCCCGTCGGAGAGGTCAAGTTCGGTGATGTCTTCGATGCGACGGACGCGGTGGTACACGCTGGCGCGGTGCAGTCCCAGCTCGTCGGCCGTCGCCCGGGCATCTCCCGCCCTGTCCAGGTACAGCTCGGCCGTGGTGAACAGCTGGCGGTCGGTCTCCAGCAGGCGTCGCACCGCGGGGTGCACTCCGTGGGCGCCGAGCTGGTCAACGGGTTGGCCGGCGAGCAGGGCGTAGATGCCCAGGTCCTCGTGTGCGACCAGGGGCGCGAAGGAGGGGACGACTTCGGCCACGCGCAGCGCGTCGAGTGCCTGCGTGTAGGAGGTCACGGCATCGTCGAGCCGGCGGGCCGGGCTGCCGGTGGCGACGTGGACATCACGCCACTTCGTGGTGCGGCCCAGCCGTTCCAGGGCGGTGGCCCTGAGGGCTTCCGGCAGCTCCGGCGAGCGTCGCAGGGTTGCGCTCGGCGTGACCAGGACGGCGTGATCCGGTCGCACCAGGCGCAGGCTCCCCCGGTCGCCGAGGCGCGTGGAGGCCATGCTCACAGCGGCCTGGAGCGCGATCCGGTCATCCTCGTCGACGCCCTCGGCGCCGGCGGGCAGCGGGCGTGCCACCACGACCGTGACGTCGCCGCGCGGCGCGAAGAGGTTCTCCTCGACCAGCCTGGCCGAGGACATGCCCCTGACCTGTAGGTCATCCGAGAGCAGGTCGCGTACCAGCTCGCCCTCCCGGGCGGTGCGCAGGCGCGAGACGACGCGCTCGCGGAAGCAGACGGCGCCCGCTTCGACGGCCGCCGCTGACGCCAGCTCGAGCTGCTGCTCGGTCAGTGAGCCCTCTGCGTCGAAGAGCCACAGGTAGCCGAAGCGCACGTCCTGGTACACGACGGGCACCACCACCCGCGGCAGGATCCCGAGGTCGTTCTCGGCCGGGAGCCGTACCGGTCCGGTGGCCCGCCCCAGACGCTGGCGCCGCAACCATGCCAGAGCCTCGGGCGGTGCCTCACGGCTGAGGATGGCGCGTGCGCGCCATTGGTCGCCCTCCTCGGCGTGTGTGCTGTAGGCCAGCATCCTGAAGTCGAGGTCGTCGACGGCGACCGCGCGCCCGAGGCGATGCGCGAGTACGTCCACTACGCGCTGGAGCTCTTCGAGCACACCACTCACCACCTGCCGCAACCCTGTGCCGGTCCCCTCGCGCATTTCGCCGGCGCCTTGCCCAGTGGTACCACGCGATGCGACGCCGGTCACGTGGCGGGGTGCGGCGAAGCGACATCTGACGTGTGCGGTGATAGGCGGGTACCCGGCCGGTACCGGACGTGCCGGTCGTCATGGACAGCTCGCCCGGCAGCGGCCCGGCGCCCCGGCCGTACGACAGCTGTAGAAGATCCGATCTGCGGAACGCAACGCGGGCCACATGCCCGGCCGGGCGGACTGGGCGAGTCTTGAGGGGCCCGGATGCGGGCACCTTGCCCGCTCGGCGTGATCCGGGGCTCGGTTGGCGGGCGCACGACGGTCGGATGGGGAGGCTCCCGTGGGCGAGCTGTCCGGGGGGGCCATCAGCGGCGGCGGGCCCAGGCTTCGAGCTCGACCAGTGCGCCGAAGGGCAGCTGGTGTACCGCCACGCAGGTACGGGCCGGAGGTTCGCTGCTGAAGACCGCGTTGTACTGCTCGTTGAAGGCGGTGTAGTCATCCATCGCGGTCAGATAGATGTTGATCTTGACTACGTCGGAGGTGGTCAGTCCGGCCGCCTCCAGCACGGCCTGCAGGTTCGCCAGAGCCTGTTGCGTCTGTCCGGCGGCGCCACCGTCCACCAGGCGGCCGTCGGCGAGGCCGATCTGTCCGGAGATCGCGACCAGGTCGCCGGCATCGACGCTCGGGCGGAAGAGCGGAAAGGAGTTCATCGGTTCGCCTCACTTGGGGGATGACAGTTGATCGGGCCCGTTCCGGCTCACTATCTGTCTTCCGCCACCTGAAATCGTCCTGCAGTTGTCCGGTCTTGATGGCCTTGGTTTCGACGTCTGTCACATCGGCCCCCGCCCTCACCACCGCACCGTCCCTTCTTCCAGGAGACCAGCATGTTCGTCACACAACTTCCGGACCCGCCACGCGCCCACCGGGCCGGCCTGGCTGAAGGCGGTGCCCAGGCATGACCCGCTCGCCACACAAGCCCCCCGCACGCGTTGCGGTGATCGGAGCCGGGATGGTCGGGCTGTCGACCGCATGGTTCCTGCAGGAGGCCGGAGTCCAGGTGACTGTCCTGGACCGCACCGGCGTCGCCGCGGGCTCCAGCTGGGGCAACGCGGGATGGCTGACCTCCAGCCTGGCCGCTCCGCTGCCCGAGCCGGCCATCCTGAAGTACGGCCTGCGCGCCATGTTCAGCCCGTCGTCCCCGCTGTACATACCCCCTACTGCCAACCCGCGCCTGCTCAAGTGGCTGGCGCAGTTCGCCCGCAACTGCACGACGGCCCGGCGGGACAGGGCGATGCGGGCGATGGTTCCTCTTATCCACGGCGCGCTGCCCGCGTTCGGCGCTTTGGAGGCCGGTGGCGTCAAAGCCCGCACCCGGCCGGCTGATCCGCTCACCGCGGCGTTCCGCAGCGCGCAGGACAGCAAGGGCCTGCTGGAGGAGTTCGCACACCTCAAGTCCACCGGCCGGCCGGTGGACTTCGACATCCTCGACGGCGCCGAGGCACGAAATGCCGAGCCTGCCCTGACGGACGAGATCACCCGCGTGGTCCGCTTCCATGGCGAGCGGCTCATCGACCCCGCCCGGTACGTCCGGGCCATCGCCGATTCCGTTCGTGCCCGGGGCGGCCTGGTCGCCGAAGGCGCCGAGGTGAACACCATCCACCCGACCCGCACCGGAGTCACCGTGGCCGGCGAGGACTACGACGCCGTCGTGCTCGCCCACGGTGCGTGGATCAACCGGCTGGCCCGTCAGGCAGGCGTCCGGCAGATCGTGCAGGCCGGACGGGGCTACTCCTTCACCGTCACGATGGACCAACTGCCCAACGGTCCGCTCTACTTCACCCAGCAGAAGGTCGTCTGCACCCCTCTCGGTGATCGGGTGCGGATTGCCGGGACCATGGAGTTCCGCGACGTCGGGGCGCCCAAGGACCCGCGACGCATCCAGTCC
>NZ_JBNNJZ010000699.1:0-3826 GCF_050270335.1 Streptomyces sp. NPDC059900 | reverse complement strand
GCTCGCAGGAGGGGCGCACCATGGCTCGTACAGGACGGCTACTGGTCCAGCCTCTGGTGGTCGAGCGGTCGACGCTGCGACATCGACGCGGACGTGGGCAGTCGGCGGTGCATTCCCCCGGGCGCGGTCACTGGGCGGTGCCGGGTGCCGCGCCTGGCATGGTTGGGCCGGGGGCCGCGCTGCCGGTGTACTTGCCGAGAGCGCAAACCAGTGCGGCTATGTCAGGCAGGGCTTCGTACCGGCGCCGGTGGATGTCAGCGATCTTCGCGCCGACGTCCGGGGCCGCGTCGTCGGTGATGTCGAACGATACGAATAGGTCCACCAGCGGCAGTCCGATCCGGTCGGTGTGCAGATGTGCCGGGTGGTTCATGTACTGCTCGTACCCGGCAAGATCCTCCAGCACGAAGACGGCCCCGTACTCGTACTCTCCGCCGAAGTCCGGGCCGACGGTGTACGACTGGACGGCCGGAATGGTCCGGCCTTGGTGGCGCAGGCTTTCGAGGGCGGCATCCCTGTCTTGGTCCGAGACGCCTTTCCGCAGGGTGAAGCGGTTTCCGTGGTAGATCATCAGTGGCTCCTTTTTCCGAGGGCTGCCGGTTCACGGGCCAGGACGGGAGTGGACCGCATGCAGCCGTCCGGTGGCTGTCCCGCCCGTTGTTTCCTCACGAGAATCGAACAGGCAGGGGCTGCTCGCGTCGGTGAACTTCGCCTACTTCTGCGGCGACCGGCCGTCGCGTACCCGGCTCGGGCGCATTCGCCCAGCAGTCGCCCGGAGCTGGCGTCGGTGTGGGTGCTGGCGGGCGGTGGTGTCGTACGACACGAACCTGTCGTTCAGCGGCAGACCGGCCCGGTCCATGGCCAGGTGCGCCGGGTGGTTCCTGTACGCCTCGATGTTCTGGACCGTGGTGACCGCGCCATCCGCGAACTCTCCGCCCAAGTCGGGGCCGACGACGCGTGACGTGATGGACGGGATGGCCTGCATGTGCTCGCTCATTTACGCCAGACCGACCGCCTCGTCCACTCTGGAATGCCGGGGTTGAGGGTGAACCGTATGCAGCGGTAGCTCATCGGTCTTCCTTTTCGGGGGCTTCTCTTCAGGCCTTGTGCACGGCCGGGGTGAAGGCCGTGGCGTGGTCGCGGGCGAAGTCTTTGAGGTCGCGGGCGGGGTGTCCCGTGAGGTCGGGGACGGAGGTGTGCACTTCGGCGGCCTCGCCCCTGCGGTAGTGGGCGTAGTCCTCGACGAGGCCGGCGAGTTGCCAGGGCGGGAGAACACCGGTCAGCGCGGCGGTGAACCGCTCGGCAGTGGCGTCGTGGAAGGTGATGTGGCGTCCGGTGGCGGTGGACAGCGCCTGGGCGATCTGGTGGTGGGTCACGGAGCGCGGTCCGGTCAGCGTGTAGGTGCGGCCGTTATGTCCGGGGGTAGTCAGTACGGCTGCGGCAGCGTCGGCGATGTCCCTGGTGTCGATGGCGCTCACAGCGGCGTTGCCAATGGGCGCGGAGAGGAAGCCTTGGGCGATGGTGCCCGCGAGGCCGAGGAGTGCCTGGAGGTAGAGGTTGGGGCGCAGCACGGTGTGGTCGAGTCCGAGACCCGCCACATGTGCTTCGACCTCGGCGTGCCAGCGCAGGAACCGGACTGGTGAGTCGGCGCGGGCCGCGTACTGGGAAAGCAGCACGAGCCGTTGTACTCCGGTGTTGCGGGCAAGGTCGGCGAAGCGGATCTGGAGCTCTGCGGCGTCCGGGGCCGAGGGGCTGTTGAGGAAGGCGGCGTCGACGCCGTGCAGCGCGGCGGTGACGGAGGCGGGATTCATGAGGTCGGCGACGACGTTTTCGGCGCCGGGGACGGGCCGGCCGGAGTCGCGGATCATGGCGCGGACGGTGACGCCTCGGGCCAGCAGAGCGGGGACCAAGTCGCGGCCGAGGGTGCCGGTCGCGCCGGTCACGAGCACGGTGGGGGTGTTCATGGTGGTGTGCCTTTCTGGGGTTGGGTGGCTCGGGTGGTTCCGCGCGTTCGGTGGGTGCGGTGGGCTCCGCGAGTTCAGGCGCTGGCCAGACCGGCCATGGCCACACCGCGTGGCGGCCGCCGGCGGGCGAGCAATACCGCGGGGGCGGTCGCATCGCTCATCGTCTCGTCCATTACGAAGGAGCCTTATGGCGGCTTCCTGCGCGTGAAGGGGCCTGTGGGTGCTGTCCGTTGCGGTTCCGTGCGGTGCATGCCAGAACGATCCCGTGAACAGCGCTGCGTTCGCGTCGGTGAGAATCACCTACGTACGGCGGAGGTCGCGTCGGCAGTCGTTGCCGGTGAACGGGCGGACGCCTGGACAACATCACCGCTAGGGTTTCGATCATGACCACGACGTCCGCCCGCCCGCTCCTCGGCCGGCACGACGAGATCGCTCGCCTCCTCGACCTGGTCGGCGCCGCACAGCAGGGCCAAGGCGGTGTGCTCGTCCTGCGGGGCGAACCCGGCATCGGCAAGACCGCGTTGCTGGAACACGTCGAGCGTGCGGCACCCAAGGAGTTCCAGGTGATCCGCGCTTCGGGTGCGGAGTTCGAGGGTGAACTGCCCTTCGCGTCGCTGCACCAGCTGTGCGTGCCGGTACTGGCGCACCTGGAATCGCTCGCGCCCGCCTACCGCGATTCCCTGCGCGTTGCGTTCGGGCTGTCCGAGGGTACGCCGGACGCGTTCCGCGTCGGCCTTGCCACGCTGCAGCTTCTGGCGACCGCCGCGTCACAGCGGCCGGTGCTGTGCCTGGTCGACGACGCACACTGGATGGATGCCGCGTCCGCGCAGGCGCTCACGTTCCTGGCACGGCGCGTTGCGGCCGAACCGATCGTGATGGTGTTCGCGGCACGCGATGCGGGCACGCTGGGCGGGCTGGACGAACTGCCGGGGCTGACGGTCGGTGGCCTGAGCGTCGCGCACGCGCGGGCGTTGCTGGCCGAGGAGAAGGTCCTGACGCTCGACGAGCGGGTGCGCGATCGTCTGCTCGCCGAGGCACGCGGCAACCCGTTGGCGCTGATCGAGCTGCCGAAGGCGGGCGGCTTCGCGCCGCTGGCGCCCTCCCCGGTCGCGAGCCGGATCGAGCGCAGCTTCGAGGCCAGGATGGCGGAACTGCCGCTGGACGCAGCGTTGTTGTTGATCCTCGCGAGCGCCGACCCGACCGGCGACCCGAACCTGCTGTGGCCGGCTGCGCAACGGCTGGGCCTGGGCGTGCCGGCCGCGAGTGCCAGCGCCGAGGCGTCGGGTCTGGTGCGGTTCGGCACCCGTACGCGGTTCTGTCACCCTCTGGCACGCTCGGCCGCCTACCGTGCGGCCGAGCCGGAGCAGCGCCGGGCGGCACACCGGGCGCTGGCGGAGGCCACCGACCCCGTTGCCGCCCCGGACCGGCGGGCCTGGCACCGCGCGCAGGCCACCACCGGCCCGGACGAAGAGGTCGCCGCGGAGCTGGAGTCATCGGCGTCCCGCGCACAGGCACGCGGAGGCGTATCGGCCAGCGCCGCATTCCTCGAACGGGCGGCGGAACTCTCGCTCGATCCCGGCAGACAGAGCGAGCGCACGCTGGCCGCCGCGCGGGCCACCCTCGCGGCGGGCCGGGCGGACGCGGCGGGCGAGCTGCTGACCGGCATCGACGCCGAGTCGCTCGACGACCTCCAGCACGCCGCCCTCGACCTCCTGCGCGGGCAAATCGCCTTCGCCCGGGGCGCGGAGGGGGTCGTGCGCGGCCCGGAACTGATCCTGCGGGCCGCGCGGCGGCTGGCCGGCAGCGATCCGCACCGCGCACGCGCGTACTTTGTGGCGGCGCTGGAGATGGGCCTGGTCGTGGGG